>URNE01000207.1 GCA_900549045.1 uncultured bacterium
GGAAGCTGCAATAAAAGCCGCGATCATAACGACAATGTAAATCGGAAGTCTTTTCATTCTGATGCTCCTTATTACTTGATGTCTTTGCGTTCAAAGACAATGCTGGCGAGGGAGAGAGCGAATGCCGCATAGCAGATGCCCCACACCGCAACGAGCAGAACGTACATCCACGGAATATTAACCTGGTAGACCGCGTTCGCCTTGAAATTGAAGAGATCAAGGTCCGGAAGAAGTCCGCCGTAAACGCCCCAGATGTTCGCGAGGCATTTCGTCGAGAACGCAAACCAGACGACCACGACCGTGATGATCGGGGCAATCACTTCCGGCAGAATCACCGCGAACAGCACGCCGAGCGCCGACATCGGAATCAGAGCCAGAACGACAAGCAGATGGGACTGGAACATTGCGACATCAACACGCTGGCCGAACGCAACGTTGAAGACAATGAACGAACCGACCGCGATCAGCGCGCAGATCACCGCGCCCGTAACCATGCAGCCGATCATCTTGCCCAGCAGATACTGGAAGCGGCCCAGCGGCTTTGCCAGCAGGGTGGAAGCCACGCCTTCGCGCAGCTCCTTCGGGATCTCGAACGTCAGCGAGATCACCACCAGCAGCGCGGCGATGGAGTTGAGCACAAGAGCGACGTCGATCATCAACTCTTTGTGGAGTCCCATGGAGAGGACGTCGTAGTTGACGGCGCTGGCGACGAGGACCAGTGCACAGAAGATGAGAAAGTACACGACTTTCATGCGCAGCACGTTTTTCCAGGTGCCGCTGGCGATTGTTATGATTTCGTTCATAACGTCTCCTTTTTTGTGTTTTTGTTGGTTTCGGTATTGTAATTAAACATTTGCATTTTCCACCGTGCGGAAGAAGAAATCCTCCAGTTTCTCGCGCGACGCGGAAAGCGTCACGGCGTCGGGGAATTCCTTCTTGAGCTCCTCCACGCGGTCCTTGATGTGCGTCGCGTGGTGCGGGAACTGAAGCGTCCAGCCGCCGTCGGGGTTCTTCACGCTGCCCTCGGCATCGACCATGAGTTCGCGGAACACCTTGTCCGCTCCCGGGGCGATCACGACGTTGATTCCGGACGCCGCGAGCAGGTCATCGAGCTTTCCGGTGCAGAGCAGATGCCCCTTCTTCAAAATCGCAATCCGGTCGCAGATCTCCTCCACGTCGGAAAGAATATGGCTGCTGAAGAACACGCTGGTTCCCTTTTTCTGCTGTTCAATGATGATCTGCTTGAACTCCTGGCGTCCATAAGGGTCGAGTCCGAGGAGCGGTTCGTCGAGAATCAGCAGTTCCGGTTTGTTGAGCAGAGCCTGCGCCACGCCGATACGCTGGAGCATGCCGCGCGAAAACGAACCGAGTTTCTCCTTCGCGTGATCCGCCATTTTAACCGTCTGAAGCGTCTCGTCAATCGTTTCATTGCGGACGTTGGAGGGAATGCGCAGGAGTTTTGCGCAAATCGAAAGGAATTCGCGCGCGGTCAGCTGTTTGCTGAATGCGGGGGAGTCGGGCAGAAAACCGATGCGTTTTTTGACTTCGACATCGTACGCGGGTTTCCCGAGCACGGTCGCAGAGCCTTCGGTGGGCTTGATCAGATCCATCAGAATCTTGATCGTCGTTGTTTTTCCGGCCCCGTTCGGTCCTAGAAATCCGAACACGGAGCCGCGGGGAACAGAAATCGAGAGGTTGTCCAAAGCCTTCGGACCGCGCGAAAACCAGTGACGGTAGCACTTTGACAGCCCCTCCGTCTGAATCACATATTCATCCATTCAACCATTTCTCCCTTTGCTTCCGGAGCCGGAAAATCCCGCCCGGGGTTCATGAAACAAAAATATGAATCTCCTGAAACAATAACATTAAAATCAGGAGATTCAAATCCTTTTTCCGTTTTTTTCATCTTTTTTTTGAAGAAAGACTCCAAAATTCAGATTTTCCTTCCCGGAATCTCTCAATTCGCTTTTTTCCGTTTTTGCGGCGGCGCTTTTTTTGCCGGAGCCTTCTTCTGCACCGTTTTTTTCGGTTGCGCAGTTTTCTTCTGCACCGGCTTTTTCTGAACGGCGTTCTTCTGCAGAGACGTCTTTTTCGGCTGCGGTTTCACCGCGGGGAGCATGCGGTCACGCTTCAGAGCCGCCGCAGGATCCGCGGCGCGGGCATATCCCCAGTCCAGAAGCCGACGCACAAACATGTCGCGGTCGCGGCGGCGCGGATATCCCGTAACAACCGCGACCATGCGCCGTCCGTCGCGCAGACAGGTCGCCGTCAGACAAAACCCCGAGCGGTTGATAAACCCGGTTTTCAGCCCATCCACTCCCGGCGCGGCTTCCGAAGATCCCGGAAGAAGATAGTTGTGGTTCTTGATCATCATATAGCCCTTCTGCCCCTTCTCGCGAAAGGTGTCCAGACGGGTCGACGCCCAGTCCATCAGCTGTTTGTGGCGGAGCGTCACCTCCGCGAGACGCGCCATTCCCTCCGGGCTCGACACATTGTCCTGCTTCGCCGCTTTGCCGGGCAGTCCGTTCGGGTTGTAAAAACGGGTGTTCGCCATTTTGAGTTCACGGGCACGGGCGTTCATACGGTCGACAAACGGCCGCACCGCCCCCCCGCCGATGAATTCCGCAATCAGATACGCCGCATCGTTCGCGCTCTTGATCGACGTCGCCTTCATCAGTTCCCCGAGCTTGAAAGTCTCGCGCGGGTCCAGATACACCTGGCTCCCGCCGATCCGCGACGCCGCCGCGGTGACTTTCACCGGAGTATCCAGCGAATATTTGCCCGCAAGAATATCTTCATAGGCAAGCAGACACGTCATAATTTTCGTCATCGAGGCGATCGGATAGGCGTTCCGCGCGTTTTTCGCCCAGAGAACGTTCCGCGTATTCAGATCCACAAGAATTCCCGACGATGCGCTGACACTGCCCGGAAGCGACGCGATGTTCCCCTGCACCGCATAGCGGTATTCGAACGGCTCGCCGAAATGCGGATCGTACGGAATTTCCGGCGGAGGAACTGCGTTCTGCGCGGACGCGTCCGCGGAAACGGACGGCGCGGGATCCAGTACGACCGGATTGATGACCGGAAGGCTGGCGGCGTCCGCATTATCCATATTGCCCCCCGGAACGGGTTTCTCCGGAACCGCGGGCCCCTTTGCCTCGGATTCCGGAAAAGCACCCGCCTCGGAATACATGCAGGAAAACAGTATCACCGCATGAACGAGCACTATTATCGTCAGAATAACAAGGATGGTGCTGTGCTTCTTCATTTTCAGCCGTTGACTTTTCCGTCGTCGTTCATTGCCTTGTTGAGCGCCGTAACGAGTGCCTGAACCGCGGCCTGGTCGATGTTGGAGTGCTCGCCGGCGCCGTAGAACAGCGCGCCGTCGCGTTTGCGGCGGATTCCGACATACGCAATCGCCTTCGCATCGGCCGTTCCGCCGAGCGTACGCTCCGAAAAGTCCTCCAGCACGAAATCATAGAGACCGGCGACATTGCGGATCGCATGAACCGTCGCAGAAAGCGGACCGTTTCCGGCGCCTTCGATCTCCATGCTCCGCCCGTTGACCGCAAGGATGAGACGGACTTTGACCGTGGGATTGTCTCCCGTTTCATCGGTCGGAACGCGCGTGTAGCGGAGCAGCTTCAGCGGCCCCCGCACGTCGATAAACGCCTCGCGGAACACCTTGATAAGCTCGGAAGCGTCAATCTCGTCCCCCTTCTGATCCGTGTAACGCTGAACCGCTTCGCCGATCTGCGGGTGCATATTTTTCGGCGGATGCAGCCCGTAATCGTGCTCAAGCACATAGACGATTCCGCCCTTGCCCGACTGGCTGTTGATGCGGATGAGTTTCTCGTAGGAACGCCCGACATCCGCCGGGTCGATATGCAGGTACGGCATTTTCCACCCCACGCCGAAGAGCTTCTGCGCCTCTTCGCGCTTTTCGAATCCCTTGCGGATGGCGTCCTGATGCGAACCGGAGAAAGCGGTGAACACCAGCTGTCCCGCATACGGATGACGCTGATGCACCTCAATTCCGCTTGCCTCCTCGACAGCCTTCGCTATTTTCGGAAGATTGGAGAAGTCCAGATTCGGCTCAATGCCGAGAGCCTTCAGATTCAGCGCAAGCGTCACAATATCCACATTGCCGGTGCGCTCGCCGTGTCCGAACAGAGTGCCTTCGACGCGTTCGGCGCCCGCGAGCAGAGTCATCTCGGTCGCGGCGACGGCGCACCCCTGGTCGTTGTGCGAATGCACGCTGACCGTGGTTTCGTCCAGATACGGATAACGCTGAATGAAATAGGCGATCATATCCGCGTAGTGCCACGGCGGACGCCGCTCGACGGTCGCGGGAAGATTGAGGATGAAGTCGCGCTTTTCAGACTTGCCCCACGCCTCTTTGACCGCAATGCAGAGATCAACGACGAAGTCGATATCGCTGTCCGTGAACTCCTCGGGGGAGAATTCATATCCGATCACATCTTTCATTCCCGCCTCTTCCACAAGACGGCGGATGAGTTTGGTTCCCTCGACCGCCATCCGCTTGATCTCCTCGCGCGATTTGCCGAAAACGATCTGACCGTGCAGATCGGAGGTTGCAATGTACGCATGAAGCACGGCGGAGTGAACCCCCTTGAGGGATTCGACAGTGCGGCGGATCAGGGATTCCCGCATCTGGGTCAGAACGCTGATGCGGACGTCTCCGGGAATGTGATTGTGCTCGATCAGCTCGCGGGTGAACTCAAAATCATCCTGCGACGCGGAAGGGAAGGCAACTTCGATTTCCTTGAATCCGATATCGGCAAGAAGTTTGAAATATTCAAGTTTTTTCGCAGGATTCATAGGCATGGGAAGAGCCTGATTGCCGTCGCGCAGATCGACGGAGCACCAGGCGGGAGCATGAGTCAGCTCTCCTTCGATCCAATCCCGTTTTTTCAGCGGAATGCGTGCGGGACTCTTATACTTTGGAGTCGTCATAATACACCTTATACACCTTTGTTTAGTTGTGTTGATAGATTTCCGATGATAATATATCATGCTTTCCGCAAATGAAAAGCGGATTTTAAAAAATTATCGCGGAATAGGGGAAAACGGAGACGCAACAGCCGGGCTCCCTCCCCGGCAGGCGGAGCTGATGTTTTGTTTTCAGACCTTCCGAAAAAACTTTTCCATGAAACAACTTAAATTTTTATAAAACCGAACACCAACATTGCCAAAAAGCAATAAAGCAATCCCCGGTTTACA
>URNE01000208.1 GCA_900549045.1 uncultured bacterium
GTGGGCGATGCCCGCATCGGTGAGAGCTTCTGCATCATCGCAGGCCCCTGCGCCATTGAATCCGCGGAACAGATGGATATTGCCGCTTCCACTCTCACCGCCGACGGCGTCGGCATCCTGCGCGGCGGCGCGTTCAAACCACGCACCTCCCCCTACGACTTCCAGGGACTCGGACAGAAAGGGCTCGACATTCTGCAGGCGGTCAAGGACAAATACCATGTCCCCGTCGTGACCGAAGTGGTCGGCATCCCCTCGATCGACGCCGTCGCGAAAGTGGCGGACTGCATTCAGATCGGCGCGCGCAACTGCCAGAACTACAACCTCCTCGAAAACGTCGCCCAAGCCGGACGCCCCGTCCTCCTCAAGCGCGGGATGTCCGCAACAGTCGAAGAGTGGCTGAACGCGGCGGAATATCTCCTCGTTCACGGCTGCACCGGGGTGATTCTCTGCGAACGCGGAATCCGCACGTTTGAAACCTCCACGCGCAACACGCTCGACATCAGCGCGGTTGCCGTCGCGAAAAAGGAGTCGCACCTCCCCGTCGTCGTCGACCCGAGCCATGCGGCAGGAAAACTCGAATACGTTCTCCCGCTTGCGAAAGCCGCGGCGGCAATCGGAGCCGACGGAATCATCGTCGAATCGCATCCCGCGCCCGTCAAGGCGCTCAGCGACGCGGCCCAGCAGATCCCCTGCGCCGACTTCAAGGCGTTCATGGAAGCCCTGCGTCCCTTCGTGGAAGCCGCCGGCAGAACGTTATGAACAACTGCGACCCGAAAAGTCAATGGCTCCCCCTGGAATCCCCCAGGGAGATCTTCAAGTCGCGTGTCATCACCCTGTGCGCGGAAAACTGCAAGTGCCTGCGCACGGGCGCCGTTCATGAATTCATCACCTGCCGCACCTGCGACTGGGTGAACATCGTCGCCGTCACAAAACAGCACGAACTCGTCCTCATCCGGCAGTTCCGCCACGGCACGCGGGAAACGGAACGGGAAATTCCAGGCGGCTGCATCGACCGCACCGATCCCTCCCCCGTAGAAGCCGGCATCCGCGAACTGATGGAAGAGACCGGATTCGCCGGGAAAAACGCCCGCGTCATCGGACGCGTCCACCCGAACCCCGCGCTTCAGGGCAACTACTGCCACACCATCCTCGTCGAAGAGGCGGAACGCGTTTCGGAACCGCGTCTGGAACCGACCGAATGCATTGTCACCGAACTTGTCCCCGAACAGAAGGTCCGCGAAATGATGCGCGACGGCACAATCGAACACGGACTCGTCCTCAACGCCCTGATGTTTTACTTTATGGAGAAATCGAAATGAAAAGCGCATACGAACTTGCACTGGAACGGAGCGGCGGAATCCTGAACCGGGTTTCCGACGAAGTCAAACAGAAACTCGCCGAAATCGAACAGATCCGCAAAGCCAAAGTCGCGGAAGCCGAACTTTCCGCACAGCAGCGTCTCGCCCGCGAAGAAGATCCCGCGAAAATCGAAGAGATCAAATCCGGTCTCATTACGGAAATCGCCTCGATCAACGACCGTTGCGAGCACGAAAAGGAAAAAGTCCGCAACCGGAGCTGAATCCGTAACAAATTTTGATTTTTTATCAAAAACGGCTTGACATTTTCCATTTTACTGCTATCGTTTAGTCAACACGGAACGCACAACAGGCATTCCAAAACAAAACAATAAAGAGAAAGGTTCTGAAAATGAACGAAAAACAGGAAATCTTTGCGGACGGCATTGGACAGATTCACTTCGCGGGCGGCATGGTCAGATTCGACTTCGTCACCCTCCAGCCGACCGAAGACGGCAAGGCTCCGCTTCCCCAGGGCAACATCCGCGTGATCATGCCCCCGAACGGATTCCTCGCAGCCTTCAACTCCATGCAGCAGCTCATCGACAAGCTCGTCGAAGCAAACGTTCTGCAGAAAAACGAGAAGTAATCGCCGCATAACGGAAACCGGAAGCAATCGGCTATGACAGAGAATCTGACATTTTCCGACAAGATACACGAATTTTACTGTTCGTGCTCTTCCGGCGTCTCCGCAACCGGGGATTTCTCTCTGATCGATCCCCGTCCGGGCAGCTTCGACAGCTGCATCCGGAACGTTTCGGCGAACTGGATTCAGGAAGCGGGCGCATTTGCGCTCTCCTTCCGCATCCCGCTCGAAAGCTGTTATGACCGCTGCAAATCGTTTTTTGTGGAATCGCCGTTTGCCAAAACATGCAGACGCGCAATCCGGAACGTCCGGACTTTCGCAAAAAACAAATTCCGCCGTTTCGCGGAAAACGCATTCCCCCGCGGGAATGTCGTGTGTGCAAATCTCTGCCATTTCAATTTGTGATCTCCCGTTCACATCTTGAAACAGTTTTTTTGCACAGGCGGAACACACGGATTTTGCAAGGTTCATGAGATCGGAGTAACGGGTGTTTCGCCTTTTTGCGTACCTTTCTCATTCATAAAAAAACGCACCTCCGTCCGGGTGCGTTTTTTGATTTTCAAAACTTGGCGAAAAGTTCAGAGACCGGCTTTTTTCGCCTCATTCCAAAGCGCGTCCATCTCCGCGAGGGAGCTTTCCTCCAGCGTTTTGCCCTGTGCGGCGAGATGCGTTTCAATGTAACGGAAGCGGTCCGCGAATTTGCGGTTTGCGCGCGCAAGAAGCTCCTCCGCGCTTGCGCGTTTGCGGAAACGGGTAAGATTCGCGGTTGCAAACAGAAGATCCCCCAGCTCCTCGTCGGTATGCGCTTCATCGCCGGAAGCGAGCGCGGCTTTCACCTCGTCCAGCTCCTCCTGAATCTTATCGACGATCCGGCGCCGGTCGCTCCAGTCGAAACCGTACTTCGAGACGCGTTTCTGAATCTTCTCCGCCTGAAGGAGCGCGGGACAGTGATATGCGATGCCGTCCAGAACGGAGTTGCGGTCCTTCTTCTCCTCCTTTTTCACCTTCTCCCAAAGTCCGACGACCTCGGAAGAGGAATCCACATGTTCCGAACCGAAAACATGGGGATGGCGGCGGATCATCTTCTCCGCGATATCATGAACGACGTCACGGAATGTAAACGCGCCGCGCTCCTCCGCAATGACCGCCTGCAGAGCGATGTTCATCAGCAGATCGCCCATCTCCTCGCGCATGCCGCAGTCGTCTTCCGCCTCAATGGCGTCCATCAGTTCGGCGCACTCCTCCATCAGGCTTTTCTTGAGGGATTTGTGCGTCTGTTCGCGGTCCCACGGACAGCCGTCCGGGGCGCGCAGACGGCGCATGATCGAGAGAAGGTCGTCCATTGTTTCCGTTTTGCATCCGTTCATTTGAATTGCTCCTTTTTAGATTCCAGGTCTTCCCAGCGGGCGTAAAAACCGTCAAGCGCGGCGCGGCAGTCTTCAAGTTCCTTCTGAAGCGCGGGGGATTCCCTGCCGTGAAGCGTGAAGAAATCGGGGGAGGAAAACAGCGTCTCAATCTCACCGATGCGCGCTTCGGTTTCCGCGATCTTCGCTTCCAGAGATTCCAGTTCGCGCTCCTCCTTGTAACTCAGCTTCTTCGGAGGATTTTTCGGCGCGGCAGACGCGGAGATTTTCGGCTTCGCCGTCTCTTTTTTCTCCGTCTTCTGCTGAGCGGCAAGACGTTCCGCGCGTTTAGACGCATAATATTCGTAATCGCCGACCGTCGTCGTCACCGAACCGTCGGCCTCAAATGCGATGATATGGTTGCAGACGCGGTTCAGAAAATAGCGGTCGTGACTGACAACGACCAGACAGCCGTCGTAGTCGATCAGCGCCTCTTCCAGAATGCGCAAAGAGACAAGATCCAGATCGTTGGTCGGTTCGTCGAGCATCAGGAAATTTCCGCCGCCCTTGAGGATTTTCGCGAGGGTCAGACGCGCCCGTTCGCCGCCCGAAAGCTGCTTGACCTGCGTGTTGATGCGCTCGTCTTCAAACATGAAGCGCTTGAGGTAACCCCAGATGGAAATCCGTTCGTCGCCAAGATTGACGAACTGGTGTCCCTCGCCGATTTCTTCGCAAACCGTGCGTTCCGGGTTGAGCGCGACGCGCGCCTGGTCGATGTAATTGAATTCGACTGTCGGAGCGATGAAAACTTCGCCCGAATCCGGCTGAAGCTGCCGCGTCATAAGCTTGAGAAGCGTCGTTTTCCCCGCTCCGTTCGGTCCGACCACGCCGATTTTATGCGCCGCGGTGAACTCAAACGAAAAGTCGCGCAGAATCGTCCGCCCTCCGCGCGAAAACGTTACGTTTTTCATATCGACGACCTTGTTGCCGAGGTGCGAGGCTTTCGGAATAATCAGCTCAATCTGTCCGGTGCGGACGGGCGCGCTCTGTGCGGCGATTTCATCGTAGCGTTTGAGGCGTCCGAGGTTGCGGCGCAGACGCGCTTTCGGGGAGCGGCGGACCCATTCGATTTCGCGGCGCAGGAAACTGCGGCGGCGCGCCTCCGCCTGATCTTCGGCATATTCGCGTTCCTCTTTTGCCGCAAGAAAATCCGCGTAAGAACCTTCGCAGGAGAAAAATTTGCCGTTGTCGAGCTCAATGATGCGGGTTGCGATGCGGTCGAGAAAGCAGCGGTCGTGAGTGACGAACAGACACGCGCCGCGGTACCCGGCGAGGAACTCCTCGATTCCCGCGATGGTCTCCACGTCGAGATGGTTGGTGGGTTCGTCGAGCAGCAGCAGATCCGGTTCACCGATAATGGTCCGCGCAAGCATGACCCGGCGGAGTTCGCCTCCCGAGAGCTCCGAACAAAGACGGTTCAGGTCGGGTACGTGGAGTTTTGCGAGCGTGATCTCCAGTTTTTTCTCCGGACGCCACGCATCATGAAGAGTCAGCAGATGTTCGAGCGACTCGTGTTCCGGCGAATCCGGCGGGAGCGATTCGTAACGTTTCAGAAGCGAGTCGAACCAGGCGAGCCCCTCCCGAACCGCCTGTTCAATGGTGAGCCCTGCCGGCGGCGCAAAATCCTGCGGCATATAGGCGATGCGGATTCCGCGCGCGACACTGACGTCGCCGCTCGAGGGCTGCTCCTGACCCGCGATGATTTTCAGCAGGGTCGACTTCCCGCAGCCGTTGCGTCCGACCAGCGCAACGCGCTCCTCATCGCGAAGCGACATCGCGGCGTCCTGAAACAGCGTCTGCCGTCCGATCTCCAAATTCAAATGTTCCACATTCCAAAGCACTCTGCCGGGCATAGAAACTCCTACGTTCGTTTTATTCACGGTAATATAGAACAGGA
>URNE01000209.1 GCA_900549045.1 uncultured bacterium
GCCGGAGTCCGTGGAAGGAATCCGGCCGAATGTGCGGGAGGAGAAAATTATTTTTTCTTTTCGATCTCGCAGAGACCGCAGTGGCGGCAGTCCATATCGAGCGGGGGCTCGCATTTTTTGCCTTTCTTCTCCGCCTGGCGTCTGTTGTAGACATTCATCAGGGCGAGGAATCCGCCGAGCATCAGGAATCCGCCGGGAGCCATGCCCATCAGCGAGAAGTCGGTTGTCCACGGCGTGATGACCTTTACGCCGAAGAGGGTTCCGCCCGTCAGGAACTCGCGGCAGAGCCCGAGCGAAACCAGGGCCAGGGTAAAGCCGAGTCCCATGCCCAGTCCGTCGAGCAGGGAGCGGAAGACGTTGTGTTTGGAGGCGAACGCTTCCGCGCGGCCCAGGACGATGCAGTTCACGACGATCAGCGGGATGAAGATTCCGAGCGCGTCGTAGATTGCGGCGGGCGCGTAGGCCTGCATGAGCTGGTCGACGACCGTCACGAACGCCGCGATCACGACGATGTAGCACGGGATGCGGATTTTTGCGGGAACGATGTTGCGGATGAGGGAGATCGCCATATTGCTGCACGCAAGCACAAACGTCGTGGCGAGTCCCATTCCCAGCGCGTTGGGGGCGTTGGAGGTGGTTGCGAGAGTCGGGCACATGCCGAGCATCAGAACCAGAACGGGGTTCTCCTTCCAGAGACCTTTCAGAAAATCGTTCAGCATGATTATTTTCCTCCGTTTGCCGCGGCTTCGATGGCGGCTTTGTTGTTTTCAAATGCGGATGCGGCCTCCCATGCGGCTTCGCAGACGGCGTTCGAACTGATGGTCGCGCCGGTCACATGATTGACTTCGCCGCCGTTCTTGTCGAGCGTCCACGGCTGTTTCTTCCAGGAATCCGTCTTCGCGGCGGAGTGCCCGATGTACTGATCCAGAATCGGGTTTGCGGGAAGCTTGTTGTCCGTCTTCTTCGCAAAAAGATTGAAGATCGTTTTCGTTTCGGTGCGGTTGGTTGCTCTTGTACCGAGTCCCGGTGTTTCGTTGTGCGAGGAGATTACATAGCTGGTGATTTTGCCGTCCGGAGAGAATCCGATGAGACCTTCGACATTTCCGCCGTATCCGGAGCCGGATTTCGCCTGCGCGGCGTAACCGACGACTTTTCCGTTCTTTTTGGCGATGTAGAACTCGACGTCGGCCCCGGACGCGCCCTTGACGACGAGTTTCGTTTTGACGAGATCGTTGTCGAATTCGGGAAGAACGGCCTTGAGTCCGTTGTAGACTTTTTTCTCTTTTGCCGCGGCGATCGGGCCGGCGGTGGCACGGGAGACGAGTCCCATCACCGCTGTGGCGATTGCGCAGAGCACGCAGAGAAAGAATCCGAGATAGAAGATATTGATTTTTTTCTGTTCGCTCATCTTGCACCTCCATGCGAATGAACCCAGCCGAACGGACGCTTGTAGCAGAGCCGGTCGATCAGCGGGACGAGCGCGTTCATGATGACGATGGCGAAACTCATACCCTCGGGGAAGCCGCCCCAGATGCGGATGACGCAGGTGATGACGCCGATTCCGGCGCCGAAGATCCAGCAGCCGCGGCGGGTCAGCGGGGAGGTCACCATGTCGGTCGCCATGAAGAACGCTCCGATCATTACGCCGCCCGTCATGAGATGAAACAGCGGACCGGGTGTTGCGGCGGGGGCCGCGAGGTTGACGATCCAGGTGAAGAGCGCAACCGTTGCGAGAATCGCAACCGGGATTTCCCATTTGATCAGGCGGAAGAGGAGGAGTCCGACTGCGCCGATCAGGAGCGCCAGGACGGATGTTTCACCGAGCGAACCGCCCATGTTGCCGAGGAAATAGTCCAGATAGTTGATCGGGAGCTGCGCCATCTTGTCGGCGTTTCCGGCGGCGGCTTTGGCGAGTGTCAGCGGGGTTGCCGTAGTGGCCGCATCCGCGGCGCAGCTGAAGAGGGGCGCCGGGGCGACCCACTGAGTCGTCATGGGGCCGGTGAAGCCGACGAGCAGAGCGACACGGCCGACGGCGGCCGGGTTGAACGGATTCTGTCCGAGTCCGCCGAACACCTCTTTGGCGATGATGATTGCGACGAATGCGCCGGTCATGCAGAGCCACCACTGCGCTTGCGAGGGCAGGTTCAGCGCGAGGATGAGACCGGTCACCGCCGCGCTCAGGTCACGCGTCGTGTTCGGAGTTTTCATCAGTTTGCACCAGAGAAACTCGAAGACCATGCTGAACGCAACGCAGAGCGCCATGACGCGGAGCGCATGAAGTCCGAAGAACCAGATGGCTGCGACGACCGCCGGGAGCAGGCAGAGCAGCACCTGAAGCATGATTCCGGAGATTGTCGCTCCGTCGTGCAGATGCGGGGAGGAGCTGATGATCAGACTGCCCGGAACCGGCATTTTCATTTCTTTATTTTCTTCCATTTGCAATCACCTTATTTTTTACGCCGTTTTGCGAGGATTTCGGCTTTCGCCCGGCGGAAATGCTGAACGAGCGGACGCTTTGCGGGGCAGATGTAGGCGCAGGTTCCGCACTCCACGCAATCCATCACATAATTGTGTTCCGCCATTGCGAATTCGCCGGCTTCGATCATCGTGCTGAGCGTCGGAACGAGAAGGTTCATCGGACATGCCTTCACGCAGCGGGAGCAGCGGATGCAGGGGTTGCCTTCGAACTGCTCGATCTCTTCCGGAGCCATCAGCAGAACGCCCGAGGAGTTTTTGGCGACGGGAACGTCGATGTTCGACTGGGCGAAGCCCATCATCGGACCGCCCATGATGACCTTCGCCGGGTTTTCCTTCACGCCGCCGCTGAGTTCCAGCAGTTTGCGGATCGGGGTTCCGATACGCACCAGATAGTTCGCCGGGTCGACAACCGGGGTTCCGGTGACGGTTGTGACGCGCTCGATCAGCGGATGTCCGAGAACGACCGCATCGTGCACCGCGGCCGCCGTGCCGATGTTCATGACGACGCAGCCGACGTCCATCGGGAGGCCGCCTTCGAGCACCTGGCGTCCGGTCAGCGCGTAGATCAGCTGTTTTTCCGCGCCCTGCGGGTATTTGACGTGCAGGGGAACAACTGTGATTTTGAACTTCGCGGCCGCCTCGGCCATCTTTTCGATCGCGTCCATTTTGTTGTCTTCCACACCGACGAAGATGCGGGAGACCTTGAGAATTTTCGCGGCGATGGCGATGCCGGTCAGCGCCTCTTCCGTGCGGGTGAGCATCAGACGGTGGTCGGCGGTCAGGAACGGTTCACATTCGGCGCCGTTGACGATGAGAGTGTCGATGTTTTTTTCCGGCGGGGGCGAGAGTTTGACGTGGGTCGGGAACGCCGCGCCGCCCATGCCGACGATTCCGGCGTCGAGGATGCGTTTTTTGAGAACGTCTTTTTCGGTATCCGCCCAATCCGGGATCGGGTCGAGGCCGGTGTCCCATTCGTCGGTGCCGTCGGCGATGATTTCGACGGCCTGCTCGGAAGCTCCGGTCACGCCGGTGATTTCAACGATGTCGCCGACGGTTCCGCAGACGGGGGAGTGGAGCGGAACGGAGACGAACCCGCCCGGTTCGGCGATGCGCTGCCCCTTTTTGACGGCGTCGCCTTTTTTGACGGTCAGGGTCGGGGGCGCGCCGATGTTCTGGCGGACGGGAACGATGTATTTGTCAAACAGGGGAGCGATGCGGAGTTCTTTTCCGGCGGTCAGCTCCTTGCCTTCGAGCGGGTGAATGCCGCCCTTGAATTTGCGTGCGCTCATGCGGCACCTTCTTTCTTCTTCGCATCTTCCCGGACGGCTTCCAAATGCTGTTCGGGAGTCAGCAGACATTTTCTCGGGCACTTCGCCGCTTCGATGACGGATTCGTCCGGCGGGTTTGTGTAGACCGCACGGATCATGAAGCCTTGCGGATTGAATTTATCGGGAGCCGCTTTCAGGCACTTGCGGCAGGCGATGCAGGAGGCTGTGCATTTTTTCATGCGGAGCGCGGGTTTCTCCAGCGAGTTGCAGTAGATGTGCACGCGTGCGGAGGCGGGAACCAGTTTGATGAGTTTGCGCGGGCATGCCTCCGCGCACTGGCCGCAGCCGACGCAAAGTTCCGGATGAACGACGGCGAGTCCGTCGATAACCTCAATCGCGCCGAATTTGCAGACATGCGCGCAGGTTCCGAATCCGATGCAGCCGAAACGGCAGTCTTTTCCGGCACCGTTGAGCTGAACGGCGGAACGGCAGTCGAGAATGCCGTTGTACTGCGCGCCCATTTTCGAATGCGAGAGCGTGCCGCTGCAGAGAACGACGGCGACTTTTTTCTCGCTTGCTTCGACTTTCTGTCCGAGGCATTCCGCGATTTTTTCGATGTTTGCCGCCGGGCAGGCGGGGCATTTGTTGACGGGAGCTTTGCCTTCGACGATATTTTTCGCGAGGTCGGCGCATCCGGCGAATCCGCATCCGCCGCAGTTGGCGCCGGGGAGCAGGGCGGCGACTTCATCGATGCGGGGATCGACTTCCACCGCGAATTTTTTCGCGGCAACCGCAATGCAGACGCCGAGCACCAGACCGGTCACGGCGACGACGAGAACGGAAAGAACAACCATATCCATTTTTTCATGTCTCCTTATCTGACGAGTCCGGAGAAGCCCATGAACGCCATTGCGAGGATTCCGGCGGTGATGAGCGCGATTGCCGCACCCTGGAACGGACGCGGAATTTTGGCGATCGCGAGGCGTTCGCGGATGCTTGCGAAGAGCACGACGGCGAGCGCGAATCCGACGCCGGAGCAGAGACCGAAGACGGTGGACGCGAGGATTCCGCGGTCGAACTTGGAGTTGAGTTCCGCCGCTCCGAGCACGCAGCAGTTCGTCGTGATCAGCGGCAGATAGATTCCGAGCGCGGCGTAAAGCGGCGGGCTGAATTTCTGCATCACAATTTCCACAATCTGCACGAGCGCCGCGATGACGACGATGAACAGAAGCAGCTTTGTGAAACCGATGTCCACATTCTGCAAACCGAGCGCGGGAACGCTGAGCTTGACTTTCAGCAGACAGTTGTAAAGCACCGACGCGACGAACGACGCGATCGTCATGACGAAGATCAGCGCGCCCGACATGCCCAGTGCCGTGGACAGTTTTTTGGAAACCCCCAGGAACGGGCAGATTCCCAGAATTCTCGCCAATACCATGTTGTTCACAAGGATGGCGCCGATGGTGA
>URNE01000210.1 GCA_900549045.1 uncultured bacterium
ATAAATCAATTTTGAAGCTACATTTCAAATGTAAAGATGAAAGGAGATTTCTATGATGACACAACAGGAAATCAAAGCGTTTATCGCAGACGGTATTGCGCAGGGCCTCTCTCTCTCCAAGATTCAGGATGCGCTGACCGGGAAGGGAACGCATATTACGTATATGGAGCTGCGTCTCCTCGCTTCCGAAATTGAAGTTTCGCAGCTGGAGAAGCTCGATAAGCCGAAAGCCAAGCCGGCCGCGCCCGCCGAACCCGCTCCGGTTCCTGGAATGGACGCCGGAATGGAAGAGGGCGACGACGAGGAGCTGACCCCGCCGGAAGCCGCCGCACCCGCCGCGGAGGAAGCCGCGCCGGAGGCCGCTCCCGCAGCAGGAAAGACGGTTGTGGAAGTCAACCCCATTGCAAAGCCTGGCTTCCTCGTCCATGGTTCCGTCAAATTCGCTTCCGGCGTGACGGCCGACTGGTTCCTCGATCAGGATTACCGCCTCGGCCTCTCCAACAACTCCGGGAAACCCACGGAAACCGATATCATGGAGTTCCAGAAAGAACTCCAGAAAGTTTTGCGCTGAGGTGTAAAAATGAAATTTTTCAATACGCTCGGGCGTTGCATTCAGGAATTTGAACCGATCAACCCCGCCAGTGTCGGAATGTACACCTGCGGACCGACGGTCTACAACTTCGCGCACATCGGCAACTTCCGCGCCTATCTCTTCGAAGACGTTCTCAAGCGAACGCTCGAGTATCACGGTTTCAAGGTGACGCAGGTCATGAATCTCACCGACGTCGACGACAAGACGATCCGCGATTCCCGCGCGAAAAACGTGCCGCTCCGCGATTTCACCGCCGTCTACAAAAAAGCCTTCTTCGAGGATCTGGACAAACTGCGCGTCGAACGCGCCGCAGTCTACCCGGAAGCGACTGCGCACATTCCCGAAATGATTCAGATCATCCAGACTCTGATCGACAAGGGCTATGCGTATCAGGCTCCCGACAAGTGCATCTACTTTTCCATCTCCAAGTTCCGTCCCTACGGACGCCTTGCGAGAATCGACATGGAGAACCAGCGCGCGGGCGTCCGCATCAACACCGATGAATACGCCAAGGATTCCGTCGCCGACTTTGCTCTCTGGAAAGCGTGGGACGAGAACGACGGCGACGTCAAGTGGGACAGTCCCTGGGGTCCCGGCCGCCCCGGCTGGCACATCGAGTGCTCCGCCATGAGCCAGAAGTATCTCGGCAAAACCTTCGACATTCATACCGGCGGCGTGGACAACATGTTCCCGCACCATGAAGACGAGATCGCGCAGAGCGAAGCCGCGAACGGATGCAAGTTCGTCAATTACTGGCTCCACTGCGAACATCTGATCGTCGACGGCAGGAAAATGTCCAAGTCGCTCGGCAACTTCTACACGATCCGCGATCTGGAGAAGATGGGGTACACCGGACGTGAAATCCGCTGGACTCTGATCGGCACGCACTACCGCTCCAAACTCAATTTCAGCCTTGCCGCGCTCGACCAGGCGCGTTCCGCACTCGGCAAATTCGACGCCTTCTTCCAGCGTCTGAAAGCGCTTCCGGCTGGAGCGAAGGGGCTGGAGGCTGCGAAGGAGGCCGCCGAAGCCGCTCGCAAACACTTCAGCGATGCGTTCGCCGACGATCTCAATGTCGCGGAAGGTCTCTCCGCCGTCTACACGCTGGCGCGCGCCGCAAACGCTCTGATGGCGAAGGAGGAACTGGAGGCTTCCGGCGCCGCGCTGATTCTCGCGCAGTTCCGCGATTTCGACCGCATTTTCGCCGTGTTCGACGTGGACGCCGTCAAGGAATCGAAGGCCGATGTTCCCGCCGAGGTCATGGATCTCGTCGGTCAGCGCGCCGCGGCGAAGAAGGCGAAGGATTTTGCGAAGGCGGATGCAATCCGCGACCGGCTGAAATCGCTCGGCTGGGCAGTGAAAGACACCGCCGCGGGTCCGGAAATCACAAAACTCTGACGCGGAGCTCCGGGATGACAAAGCCGAAAGTCGCAGTCAGCGCGTGCCTGATCGGTCTGAAGTACCGTTACGACGGCGGATCGAAGATGAACATGGATTTCATCAATGCGCTGAAGGACAGGGTGGATTTCATCCCGGTCTGCCCCGAGGTGGAATGCGGGCTTTCGATCCCGCGTCCGCCGATGCGTCTGGAAGCCTCTCCCGCCGGAACGCGCATCCGCGTGATCGAGACGGGTGAGGATGTCACCGCCGCTATGCTCGACTGGGCGCAGAACAAGCTCGACAAGCTGGAGCGTCTGGGCATTGCGGCATATGTCTTCAAATCCAAATCGCCTTCCTGCGGCTGGAAGAACGTGCAGAAGTTCAACCGCTCCGGACGCTGTCTTTCCGCTTCCGGACAGGGCATTTTCGCGGCTCTCGTGAAGCGCCGTTTTCCGAACATTCCCGTCATTGAGGAGACCGATTTTCCGGAACTTCTCGATATGATGGACTGATTATTTTCCGATAAACGCCCGGAATTCCTCCGGCGGAAGGGCGCGGCGGGCAAACTCGCGCAGCGGGCCCTCCGGAGAACCCGCGTTCCGCATGGCGTTCAGCATCTCATGGACGTTCATCGCATGTTCCGCTCCGGAACGGATCTGATTCGGCAGTCCGGGGTTCTTGAGGAACATCCGCGCGAGCGCGACTCCGGCACAGCGGGTCTTTTCCGTCATTCTGAGCGCGTCTTCCGGCGATGCAATGTCGCCGTTTCCGAAAACCGGAATTTTGCTCAGCCGGACCGCTTCCGCAAGACGTTTCAGTCCGCCCGTGACCGGACGGTAGTTCTCCGAAACGGTCCGGAAATGGAGAATGACGAGCTCCGTTCCCTCCACGGCTTCGAGCAGAAGCGGAATTTCCGGCTTGTCATATCCCGTGCGGAGCTTGACGCTGAGCGACGTTTCCGGTTTCAGCGCCTGCCGCACGGCACGGACAATCTCTCCGACGCGGTCCGGTGTGCGAAGGAGCGCTCCGCCCGCACCGTGGCTTGTGACGGTTGGACTTGGGCACGCGAGGTTCAGATTGACCGCACGGATTCCGAGGCGTTCGAGGGAGACCGCGCATTCCGCGAGCGGGTCCGGTTCGCGTCCGATGATCTGCACCATCAGCGGAATCCCCGCTTCCCGGAAAGGCTCCAGGCGTTTGCGCAGAACAGCGGGGGAGGGGACTGAACCGGTGACGGAGATGAACGGCGTCAGCCACAAGTCGTTCAGCTTCAGCATGTTCGCCGCGCGGACGAATGCGGGCGTCATGACTCCTTCCATGGGAGAGAGCATGACGCGCGAGGGGAGCACGAAGCCGCTGGGCAGAGCCAGCGGCGCGGCGAAGTTTACTTCAGGCACTTCTTGAGCTCTTTCACCTGTTCTGCGAAGACGTCCATGGCGTCCTGCACGGGGGCGGGTGTGGTGAAGTCCACTCCGGCGTCCTTCATGATGTCGATGACCTCTTTGGAGTCTCCGGCTTTGAGGAAGCGGAGGTAGCCTTCCGTTTCGCCGTCGAGAATCTTTTTGGAGAGCGCGAGGGCGGCGGAGATTCCGGTCGCGTACTTGTAGACGTAGAAGTCATAATGGAAGTGCGGGATGCGCGCCCATTCGTAACGGATGTCGTCGTCCGGGTTGACTCCGGGGCCGTGATAGAGCTTGTTCAGCTCGAAATAGTGATTGGAGAGGGAGTCCGCGGTGAGCGGTTCTCCGGCTTCGGCCATCCTGTGAATGTCGCGCTCGAACTCCGCGAACATGGTCTGGCGGAAGAGCGTTCCGCGGATCGTGTCGATCAGGTGGTTGAGCAGATACGCCTTGCGCGCGGGATCGGATGTGTTTGCAACCATGTGGCGCTGGAGCAGGATTTCGTTTGTGGTGGAGGCGACTTCGGCGACGAAGATTTTGTAGCCCGCGTAATGATAGTCGTTCGCGTGGTCGGAGAAGTACGAGTGCAGGGAGTGTCCGAGCTCGTGCGCGAGGGTGAAGACGCTGTCGAGGTTCCCGGAGTAGTTCAGCAGCAGGTAGGGCGGGAAGCGGTAGCAGCCGCTGGAGTAGGCGCCGGAGCGTTTGCCCTGCGCTTCGGGGACGTCGATCCAGCGTTCCCTGAACGCCTTGTCGAGAATTGATCCGTAGGTTTTGCCGAGCGGGCGGAGCGCCTCTTTGACATACTGGACGGCGTCTTTCCACTCGACTTCCATCGCAGCGTCGGGGACGAGCGGACAGTGGATGTCGTACATGTCCAGCTTCTTGAGCCCGAGGCGTTTCGCGCGGAATTTGAAGTAGTCGTAAAGCGGCGCGAAGCCGTCGTGCACCGTGGAGATCAGCGATTCGTACACGCTGACCGGGACGGCGTCTTCAAACAGCGAGGCTTCGAGGGCGGACTTGAACTTGTGGAGCTTGGCGTCGACCACATGGGATTTGACGGCGGTGTCGAGAATCGCGGCGAAGGTGTTTTTGAACTGTCCGTAAACGGAATAGATGCCCTTGAAAGCGTCGCGGCGGACATTGCGGTCGGCGGATTCGAGAAGCCTGATGTAGTTGCCGTGGGTGAGGCGCACGTCCGCGCCGGCGGCGTCCTTGATGACGGGGAACTTGAGGTCGGCGTCGTTCATGACGGAGAAGGTTTTGTAGGGTCCGCCGAAGAGTTCGCCGGAGAGTCCGAGCACGCGTTCTTCCGCTTCGGAGAGGGTGTGCGGCCGGCCGGCTTCGAGACGCTTCATGGTGAGTGCGTAGAATTTGAGTTCAGGAGCCTTGGCGAGCTTGCGGAATTCCTTTTTGTCGATTTTCATGATTTCCGGCTCGAACCAGGCGGTGTCGCCCTCGATCTCCGCGGATTTTGCGAGAATGCGGTCGACGCGTCCGCGGTTTTCGGAGATTCCGGTATCCTCATCGGAACGGAGGTGTGCGAAGGTGTGGAGTTTTTCAAGCAGGAAGCTGAGTTCGTCTTCCGCCTGAAACGCCTTCGCGAGGGTCGCGGGAGAGTCGGCGAGACGTCCTTTGAACTTCTGGAATTTGCGGACGAGACCGTCGATTTTCCTGAAGTCTTTCTCCCAGTCATCGTTTGTCGGATACATTTTCGTGAGATCCCAGGTCATTTCGACGGGCAGATCGGCATGTTTTTGCGGTTCTTTCATAAAATATCCTGTTTTTTTGTTGTTTTTTATATATATTAAACTGGCATATTCATCATAATGCATTATATT
>URNE01000211.1 GCA_900549045.1 uncultured bacterium
ATCGACGGCAAGTTCCTTTTTTTTTTTTTTTTTCTTCCTCCGAAAAAACTTCCGCGTTCCGCATTCTTTCATCCGAAAAAAGATGAGGAGACCGAGCTGGCGACCTATGCGCAGTATCTTGCGTTTTACAAAAAACTTGGAAAATACAATCCGCAGAATCCGACCGTCTGCATTTTCTCCGGCAACGGCGGCGGAGACCTTGAGACGCTTGTCGATGCGCTTGAACGCAAGGGGCTCAACGTTGTCGGAATCTCCGGCATGATGGAACGCATCAGACTGCTGGAAGCGGTCAAGCCGTCGCTGATTATCTATCAGCCGCATGGACGTCTTTCGATGAACGATCCCGATGCGATGCTTGCGGCGCTGAAGCGTCTGAACATTCCGGTATACTGTCCGATCAAAGTCAGTCAGCCGTATGAGGAGTATCTGCGCGACCAGCGCGGCATGACGGGCGGGATGCTCAGCCAGAGCGTCATCATGCCCGAGCTCGACGGCGGCGCGGTTCCGTTCGTCCTTTCCGCGCTTTTCCCGAACCGGCGCGGACTGATGGAGTTCCGCATGATTCCGGACCGGCTTGAGCGTTTCGTTTCGATGGTGCGCAAGACGGTTGATCTGAAGCGCAAGCCGAACGCGGAAAAGAAGATTGCGATCATCTATTACAAGGGTCCCGGCCAGAACGCGCTGAATGCCGCGGGTCTGGAAGTCGGCGACTCGCTTCTGAACACGCTGAAGCATCTGAAGAGTCAAGGTTTCACAACCGGCGACTTGCCTGCGACTCCGGAGGAGCTGAACCGGAAAATCCAGGAAAACGCCGCGGTTTTCGGAACCTATGCGAAAGGGGCGGTTGAAAGATTCATTCAGACTGCGCGTGTTGAACTCATTCCGCCGGAAGAGTATCTTTCCTGGATTCGCAAGACCATGCCGGAGGAACTTTATGCGGAGGTGGAAAAGCAGAACGGCCCCGTTCCCGGCAATTATTTCACTGTGGAAAAAGACGGCAAAAAGTGCATGGCGCTCGGAATGCTGCGGTTCGGGAATATCGTGATTCTCCCGCAGGGACTTCCCGCCGTCGGCGACGATACGAACAAGATTATCCACGGCGTCAAGCAGGCGCCCGCGCACACCTACATCGCCACGTATCTCTGGATCCGTCATAAATTCGGCGCGGATGCGTTGATGCATTTCGGCACGCACGGAAGTCTGGAGTTCACTCCATGGAAACAGATCGCTCTCTCCAGCTTCGACTGGCCGGATGTGCTGATCGGCGATCTGCCGCATTACTATCTTTACGTTATCAACAACATCGGCGAAGCGCTGATTGCGAAACGCCGCTCCTACGCCACGATGGTCAGTCATCTGACCGCTCCGTTCATGAATGCGGGAAGCTACGGGAAACTGCATGAGATCGAAGAGAAAATCGAAGCGTATGAAAGCGCGGAATCCGCAATGCTCAAGGATGAATACCGCAAATCGATCGTTGCAATGTCCGTGAAGGAGAATCTGCATATCGACCTCAAGCTTTCCCCGGATTTCGCAAAGGGCGTCCTGAACCGCGAAGATCTGGAACGTTTGCACGGATATCTGCATGAAATCGAGGACAGCAAAGTCAATCGCGGTGTTTATGTTATCGGGCGTCCCTACTCCAAAGAGGAGGCGGACGAGACGGCGCGGCTGATGATGGTCGACGTCATTGCGGATCAGCTTTTCAAAGCGGATCTGGCAAGGAAAAAGGTTCTTGAAAAAGACCGCGACGACATTGTCTTTTTCAAGAAGAACTATCTTGATCCTGCGGGAGCGATGATCGAGGAGGAGTTCCGGAACCCGAAATCCGTCGGAGCAACCGTTCCGGAAAAGCTGCCTGCCGCCGGACCATCTTCGGAGCGGATGAAAAAGATGCTGGAAGGAATGCCGCCTCAGATGCGTGAGGCGTTTGAAAAAATGCCGCCGGAAGAACGTCGTGGAATGATGTCCGCCATGAACGGGCGCATGAGCCGTGCTCCGCGCGCAGCAAAACCGAAACTTACCGCAATGGCGGAGGCGCACCGGATGCGTCAGGCTCTGATTGATTCGACGCGGCGTGAACTGGAATCCGTCGTGAACGCGTTCTCCGGCGGATACCTGTTCCCGTCTCCCGGCGGCGATCCCGTCGGCAACCCCGACACGATCCCGACTGGACGCAATCTTTACGGCATTGATCCGGAGCGCACACCGACGCGGGAGAGCTATGCGGTCGGCCGCAAACTCGGGCAGGCGCTGATCGAAGCCAAACTCAGGAAAACCGGAAAGTATCCGAAGAAGGCGGCGTTCACCCTCTGGGGCGGCGAATTCATCCGCGGGCAGGGGACGAATATCGGGGAAATCTTCTTCCTCCTCGGCGTGGAACCTGTTTGGGATTCGCGCGGACGCGTCCAGGACGTCCGCCTCATTCCCGATTCGGAACTGAAGCGTCCGCGCATAGACGTGCTCGTTCAGACCTCCGGGCAGTTCCGCGGGGCGGCAACCAGCCGGATGCGTCTCATCGACAAGGCTGTCAAGCTCGCCGCGGAAGCGCCGGCCGGAGAATTCGGAAATTATGTGCGCGAGGGCTCCGAGGCGGCTGTGCGCACGATGATTGAAGGCGGAATGTCGCCGGAGCAGGCGCGTTCCCTGCGCAACGCGCGAATCTTCGGCGGAGTCAACGGCAATTTCGGAACCGGCGTCACCGGGCTTGTGCAGGCGGGCGACCGCTGGGAGGACAGCAAGGTCATCGCCGATCTCTATCTGAACAACATGGGCGCTCTCTACACCGACGAGCACTGGGGTGAATCCGTTCCGGGAGTTTTCCGCGCCGCCATGCAGAACACCGACACGGTCATTCAGCCGCGCTCTTCCAACTCCTGGGGACCGCTTTCGCTGGATCATGTCTACGAGTTCATGGGCGGTGTCAATCTGGCAATCCGCAATGTGACGGGCAAAGAACCGGATGCGTATTTCAACGATCTCCGCACGCCGGGCCGCGCGAAAATCCAGGATGCTGAAGAGGCCGCCATGGTAGAAGCCCGCAGTACCGTTCTGAACCCGAAATACATCCGCGAAATGATGGAGGAGGGACCCGGCGCCGCCGGAACGTTCGCAGAAGTCTTCCGCAACAGCTACGGCTGGAAAGTCATGAAGCCGGATATGCTCAAAGATCATCTGTTCGACGAGTATAAAGCGGTTTACATCGACGACAAGCTGAAGCTGAACATGCGAGAATATTTTGAGAAGAAGAATCCCGCCGCGCTTCAGGAGATGACCGCCGTTCTCATGGAAACCGCCCGGAAAGGGCTCTGGAAGACGGACGCCGCAACCCTGAAGCAGATTGCTCAGCTTCATGCCGAACTCGTCAGAAAATTCGGTCCGGGATGCAGCGGTTTTGTCTGCAACAACGCCAAACTCCGCGAGTTCATCGCGCGGAATCTCGCCGATCAGCCGCTGAAACAGGAGTATTCCAGACAGATCGAGCGTGTGCGCACTCCTTCCGGCTCTTCCGCGCAGCCAAAGGACAAAAAGGAGGAGGTCGAGGGGATGACTCTGAAAAAGCAGGAGATCATCCGCCCGGAAGAGGAAAAAACGCCCGTCGCCAGACGCACAATGCTTATTCTGGTTCTCGCTCTTGTGGCAATCGCTCTGGCGGCCTTCCGATTCGGACGCAAGCGGGACGAAGGGGAGAAGTGACGGATCACACGAAAGCGGCGCGTAAATCCAAAAAAATTAGACGAATCTAATTTTAAATTTGCAAATGCCGCCGCATGGTGTATATTACACAGTAAATCAACTAAGAGCACATCTGAAGTTCTTGACTCCGAGACGCTTAAAAGGAAAAGCGGGAGTCAAGAAAAATAATTAGATTGCTCTAATTTAAACAGAAACATCAACCATTGAAAGGTGGACGGCACAATGAACATGCATCCGGACAGAAGAAACATTTCACATCTCAAGCGCAGATTCAACAGATTCACACTTATAGAGCTCCTTGTAGTAATTGCGATTATCGCAATCCTTGCAGGAATGCTCCTGCCGGCTCTCGGGGCGGCTCGAAACAAAGGGGTGGCGGTCAGCTGCATGGCGCGGTTGAAACAGATCGGAACAGCTCTGCAGCTTTATTCCGCGGATTTTGAGTATATTTGTCCCGCACGCGAATTTCTGATGGGCGGAGCTGGAAAATACTGGTGCGGAATGGGGTTGCCGAAGGAAGGCGGAAAAGATGTGATTGACTTCACTGCGGACGGTTATCTTTCTTCCTACCTCAAAAAGGCGGGAGTCGGCGCATCGGTCATGCAGGAACGCTCCACCAATGTCTTCATCTGTCCGGACGCCTCCGTGGAAAACATGCTGAACGGACAGAGCGTCGCCAAAGCGAACGGCGGCGGCTATGCAATCAATTCGATCGTTCACCGCACGCCGATGATGTACGGAACGACGCTTTCCTCCGGAAAGTATGCGCCGGTCCGTCCGGGAAAAATCAAACGCCCGTCCGCCGTGGCGAGCATCGGAGACTCGGCGACCGTATCTTCCGCGGGAGAGCTTGCAGTCAACAATCTGCTGAGCTGCAACAAAACGCATTTCCGCCATGCGAAGAAGGCGAATGTGGTCTGGGTCGACGGGCATGCATCGGCAAATTCCGGATTCTATCATGCAAGTTCGAGCACAATGGGAACTGTGAATGCCTCCGTCGAGCATGGAATCGGCTGTCTGAACGCAAGTTCAGACGACGACGGCGACGCTTCCCGCGATCTTTACGGCGTCCGTGAATAAAGGAGGCCGCGATGAAGAAGAAACTGTTTATTTTTACCGTAATCTGTCTTGGCGTCTGCGGTGTTGTCTGGGCGAACAGCGGAACGCGCGTAGGCGCCGCGAACATTCAGAGCGAGCTTCCCGCGTCTGCAGACAGACATCAGGAGCTCTCGGCGTTGATTTCAACGATGCTGCGGGTTTATCAGAACGGGGGGCCAGGGGCTCTGGAACGGTTTTTCCCGCTCTCTCCGGAAGAGCGGGAACTCATGAGAGCGGAGAGCGGAATCGCCCCGGTCGAAAAGTCTCTGGAGGTTTTGCGGAAACAGGGACGGCGGA
>URNE01000212.1 GCA_900549045.1 uncultured bacterium
CCATTGGAAAGACCATGCTGAAGACAGCGTTCTCAATGCTCGCGGGAACGCTTGCCATGTCGGGGTACAACATTGCGGACACCTACTTTGTCGGACAGCTCGGCAGGATTCCGCTTGCCGCGATGGGCTTCACTTTTCCGGTCATCATGCTGATCGGCTGCGTGTTTCGCGGTCTCGGCGTCGGGGTGATGACGACTGCGGCGCAGGCGCTCGGGAGCGGCAACAACACCAAAGCCGCCAAGCTCATCACCTCCGGGCTTCTTCTTATTTTTGCCGTTTCCGTGTTCTTCGCTGTGGCGGGGATCAACTGCATTGAATCCACTTTTTCGGTATTCGGCGCAAATGACGAGGTTATGCCGGATATCCGGGCGTATATGACGGTCTGGTATCTCGGCTGCTGCACGGCGTCGCTCGGCATGGCGGGCAACGACCTGCTGATTGCGGCGGGAGATTCCAAAATCGCCAGCGCCATGATGATGGGCGGCATGATCGTCAACGTCGTTCTCGATCCGCTGTTCATCATGGGATGCGGTCCTGTTCCCGCGATGGGAATCCGCGGCGCGGCGATCGCCACGGTCGCTTCGCAGTTCATTTCCGCACTTGTCGTTCTGGCGGTTCTTGCGCGCCGTCACGGTCTGATTCTCTTTTCCGGAATGCCGTTCCAGATTCTGAAAACGACCTGGACGGTCATTGTCCGCTATGCGGTTCCCTCGACGATCGGGATGCTGATGATGCCGATCGGCTCCGCGATCGTGACGAAGGTTACCGCCTGTTTCGGCATAACCGCTGTTGCCGCATCCGCAGCGGCCGGACGCCTTGAGATGGTCGCTTTCGTGTTTCCGATGGCGCTCGGCATCGCTCTGCTGCCGATGATCGGACAGAACTACGGGGCGCGTCTGTACAGCCGCATCAACCAATGCCGCCGTTTTGCGATGCGTTTCGCGTTTCTCTTCCTCGCGGTGATGGGAGTGATTTACATCATCGCCGCGCCGCAGCTGGTGCGCCTGTTCTCGCCGGATCCGGAGGTGCGGAAACTCATGGTGCTTTATATGCGGATCATTCCGTTCGGATTCGGCATGATTGAAATTCACCGTTACGCCACGTTCTTCTTTACCGGATGCGCGCAGCCTGCTGTTTCCGCATGGCTCAACGCGCTGCGGATTCTCGTGCTGATGATTCCGCTTTCGCTGTTTGCTCTCTGGCTGGATTCTCTGCCGATGCTGTTTGCAGCCCGCATGCTCGCGGATGTCCTTGCCGGAGGAATCGGCTGCTGGATGGCGCACCGCATGACGCGTTCGCTTCCGGAGGACGGACGGGCTCCGTACGTGTATGTGAAACGCCCGTGGTATCTGAGTTTCCTTCCCGGAACGCCGGTTAAGGGCTGATTGCGCTTCGCACGTCTG
The DNA here is from genome assembly GCA_900549045.1 of uncultured bacterium. Classification (GTDB taxonomy): domain Bacteria; phylum Verrucomicrobiota; class Lentisphaeria; order Victivallales; family UBA1829; genus UBA1829. The sequence continues at coordinate 1,404 of URNE01000212.1, forward strand.
ATATCCCCGGTCGCCTCCTCATCCGGGAGTTTCGCCGTTCCGGTTCCGTGAAGCGACGGGTTGCCGACGGAACCAACAGTCAGATCGAAATCGCCGGAACATGAGAGTTGGGCAAGTTCGGGGGGCGGCCGTCAACTTTTCAAAAAATCTTCCTTTTTTTCTTTTGTGCGCTATACAATTTTGGAATGTGAGCTATATTTCCGGAAAGAAAGGATTCGTTTATGTATAAAATAGAGTTTTATGTTCCCGAATCGCATCTGGAAGCGGTCAAACGGGCGATGTTCGGGGCGGGCGCGGGGAAAATCGGAAACTATGATTCCTGCTGCTGGCAGATCAAGGGACTCGGCGAGTTCCGCCCGCTTGAAGGCGCCAATCCGTATTCCGGCATACCCGGCGAGGTGGAACGGGACGCCGAATGGAAAGTTGAAATGGTCTGCGCCGACGAGCTGCTCGGAAAAGCTCTTGCCGCTTTGAAACAGGCGCATCCGTATGAGACTCCGGCGTATCAGTACTGGGAGGTGAACGCATGAACATCTTTATCACTCAATTAGCTGAAAATCCGCGCTACTTCTTTCTCGTCACGCTCGCGGTGATTCCGTCGATCTGCCTGCATGAATATTTTCATGCGCAGGTCGCCCTCTGGTGCGGCGACGACACGGCGGCGCGGAACGGACATCTCACGCTCAATCCCCTGAAACAGATGGGCTGGATTTCCCTGATCATGTTTTTCTTCATCGGCATCGCATGGGGGCAGGTTCCCGTCGATCCGCGGCGGCTGACGCGCAAGCAGGATGCGCTGGTTTCGTTTGCCGGGCCGTTCATGAATCTGGTGCTTGCGGCCGGAGCATGGATCGCATGCATCTTCCTTCCGCGTTTTGTGGAAGCCGGGGTAATTCCGGAACTGCTGTTTCTCTATATCTTTGTGCTCGGAATGTACAACATCGTGCTTTTTGTGATCAACATGCTTCCGATTCCGGGGCTGGACGGATGGAATGTTCTGAATCTGTTCTTCAACTTCGGTTCGGTTAAATCGGAGTTCGTCAAAGGCGCGATGCTTTTCCTGATGCTCGGCGTGCTGGTTCTGTTCAATTACATCTTTTACGCAGCGGAGTGGATCATGAGCGTTGCTGTGAAACTGTGGTGAGCGGGATGGATGAACAGACACGGCGTCCCTGGAGCGTAACGGAACTCAACGAGGCGGTTCGCGATCTGCTGGAGAATACGTTCCTGCCCGTGCGGGTTGCGGGAGAGATCAGCGGATTGACAGTTCACAGTTCGGGCCATGTCTATCTGACTTTGAAGGATGAAAAATCGCAGATGCGTGCGATTTTTTTCAATGGAGCGGCGAAATGCCGCGCGCTTGGTCTTGAGAACGGAAGCCAGGTGGAAGCGACGGGGAAAATTTCATTTTATGCCCCTCGCGGCGAATGCCAGCTGACTCTGCGCGATCTGAAACCGCTCGGAACCGGGACGCTTCAGGAACAGTTTGAAGCAATGAAGAAACGTCTTGCGGCGGAAGGGCTTTTCGATCCCGCGCGCAAGAAGCGTCTGCCCTTCGTTCCGCGGTGCATCGGCATCATCACATCGCCCGACGGCGCGGCGGTGAAGGACTTCATCAAGGTTGCGCTTCAGCGTTTTCCGCCTCTGCGCATTCGCATTTTCCCCGCGCCCGTGCAGGGGAAGGGGGCGGAGATGTATCTTGCGCAGGGAGTCGATTTCTTCAACCGCTACCGCTGCGCGGACGTTCTGCTGATCACGCGCGGCGGAGGAAGCATGGAAGATCTGTGGTGTTTCAACGAGGAAGTGCTTGCGCGCGCGGTTGCGGCAAGCCGTCTGCCGGTGGTCAGCGCCGTCGGACACGAAATCGACACGACCATCTGTGATCTTGTCGCGGATCTGCGTGTGCCGACTCCGACCGCGGCGGCGGAGGCTCTGCTTCCGGATTATCACGCGCTCTGCGAGGATGTAGCATCTTCGGTGCGCCGCCTGAGCAATTCGACGGAGCTTTCCTGGCAGCGTGCGAAAGCCGCGCTTGACCGCCTGCTCTCCGCAAAAGCGATGATGCGTCCTGCGCAGATGCTTCAGGAGCGTATGCAGACGATTGATTACATGGTGCGCGACATGGAGAATCTGCTTTTGCGCTGCGCCCGCGACCACGAAATCCGCCTGGAGCATTTGAATGAGAAGCTTGAAGCTCTGAGTCCGGCGCGCATTCTGGAGCGCGGCTATTCCGTTCTTCTCGACCCTGCGGGCAAAGCGGTTGTTTCCCCCGATCAGATTCCGGAGGGAACGGAGCTCACGGCGATTCTTGCACAGGGACGCGCCGCGCTTGTCAGCAAGGGCGAAAAGAAATAACCGCTGCATGCATCCGGAAAGCGAAAAGGCTGTCGTTGCGACAGCCTTTTCACTTTGCCCTGTATGTTTGTGTCAGACAACCAGCAGTTCCGTCTCTTTGTCAAAGAGGTGTGCGGTTGAAAGAGAAACGGCGAGATCAACTTCCTGACCTATGATTGCATGGCGGTGAGCGTCGATACGGGCGATGCAGCTTGTCTTGTCGCCGGTATCGAGATAGAGATATGTTTCAGCGCCCATCGGCTCCATGACTTCGACTTTCGCCTTGATCCGCGGAGAGTTGGGATCGAGTTCTGCGCGTTCGGAACCGATTTCCTCGGGACGTACGCCGAAGATGATGTCCTTGTTGATATAGGCTTCCGTTTTCGCGTACCACTCTTTCGGGAGGGGAATGGAAACGGTCGCGGTCTTGAAGAAGAGCTTGCCGTCTTCTTTTTCGATGTGACCGTTGAAGAAGTTCATCGGCGGGGTTCCGATAAATCCGGCGACGAAGATGTTCGCCGGAGTGTCGTAGATATGCAGAGGAGTGTCAACCTGCTGAACGATGCCGTCCTTCATGACGCAGATGCGGTCGCCCATGGTCATGGCCTCGATCTGGTCGTGTGTGACGTAGATCATGGTCGTTTCGAGGCGGGTATGGAGCTTGGAGATTTCCGTGCGCATCTGGACGCGCATTTTTGCATCGAGGTTGGAGAGCGGTTCGTCGAAGAGGAAGACTTCGGGTTTTCGGACGATTGCGCGACCGACTGCGACGCGCTGGCGCTGTCCGCCGGAGAGCGCTTTGGGGCGCCGCTGGAGGTAATCGTGAATGCCGAGAATATCGGCGGCTTCGTTCACGCGCTTGTCGATATCCGCTTTCGGGAGTTTGCGGAGCTTGAGGCCGAATGCGAGATTGTCGTAGACGGTCATGTGCGGATAGAGCGCGTAGTTCTGGAAAACCATTGCGATGTCGCGGTCCTTCGGGGGGACGTTGTTGACGACGCGGTTTCCGATGTTGATGGTTCCGCTGCTGATTTCCTCGAGACCGGCGATCATCCGGAGCGTGGTGGATTTGCCGCATCCGGAAGGACCGACGAGCACCATGAACTCCCTGTCTTTGATTTCGAGGTCGACGTGTTTGACGGCGAGCACGCCGCCATCGTACATTTTGCAGACATCCTTGAGGATTACCTCTGCCATTTTCTGTTTCTCCTTGTGTAACAAAAAAATTAAAACAAACTGTCGCGGGATTCTGGCTTCAGCCGCAGTACGGGCAGCAGCGGAGCCTGTATCCAACGATTCATCAATTATGTCCGGCAATATATGCCCGTTTTTTTGAAAATTCCAGTG
>URNE01000213.1 GCA_900549045.1 uncultured bacterium
CCCACAAGATACTGCTCATGCCCGCATCTATGACCGCCTGCTGGAAATGTGCGTTCCGTCTCAGCGTCATCGGGGAGGACGGTGAACGGGAATACCACGCACAAGGGGGATTCGACGCCTCCTTCACACTCGGAAGTCCGATCCGGTTCCGTCTGAATTTCTTCACCAGCCTGAACGGTTCCGGACTCGCCGTCCGCCCGATTCTTTCCGGCGACGATCTCTTTTTCGATAAACTGAACCTTCCCGCCTCGCTGGAGAATATCTGTTCCGTTCCGCGCGGACTGATTCTCATTACAGGTTCGACCGGATGCGGAAAATCGACCACGCTTGCGGCGATGATCAACCATATCAACACACATTCCGCACGTCATGTCCTCACCATTGAAGACCCGATTGAATTTGTGCATACCGACCGGGAATCAATCGTGACCCAGCGGGAAGTTTCCAGTGCAACCGGCGGCTATCCGCAGGCTCTGAAGTTCGCCTTGCGCGAGAATCCGGACGTCATCGTCATCGGAGAACTGCGCGATGCGGCAACCGTGCAGGTGGCGTTTGCCGCCGCCATGACGGGACATCTTGTGATTGCGACCGTTCACACGACAGATACGGTTCAGACGGTGGAACGGCTGCTGATGCTTTTCCCCGACGCTCTGCGCGAACAGACGGCTTCGGATCTCGGACTTGCTCTGCAGGCGATTGTTTCGCAGCGTCTTGTCCCGCGCGCGGATGAGACGGGAATGATTCCCGCGGTTGAAATTCTGCTCGGAACAGCGACGGTCCGGAAGCAGATTGCGGAGCGCGATTTCAATGCGCTCGAACTCACTCTCAAGGCGGGGATCGGGCAGGGAATGATCACGTTCAACCGTTCGCTTTTTCAGCTCTACGATGCGGGAATCATCACCCGCACGACCGCGCTGGCCGCATCGGGGAATGCAAACGAACTCGATCTGCTCATGAAGGGAATGGAAAACGGAAACGACGTCTTTGCGCAGCGCTACGGCAGCGGCGGCGAGGAGGATGAGGAGGGGCTTGTGGACATGCGCACGCTTTTCCGCGCGGCGGTCAAGAATCATGCAAGCGACATGCTGCTCTCCTCCGGAACCGCGCCCGTGCTGCGTCTGAACGGCGAACTGCGCGCGATGGCGTTGCCGCCGCTGAGACCGGAAGATATCGAACGGCTTCTGTTCAGTGTCATCTCGCGACGGCAGAGAGTTGCTCTGGAGGAGAAGCGCGAGCTGGATTTCGCGCTTTCCGCCACGCTTCAGCTTGATGCGGGAGGGCCCCCGCCGGTTTCACGGTTCCGTGTGAATGCGTTCTATCAGCGCGGCAGCCTCGGCGTGGTCGCCCGCGTCGTTCCGAGTAAAATTCCGTCGCCGACGGATCTGCTTCTGCCTCCCGTCCTGGTCCGTCTGATGGACAAGAAGCAGGGGCTTATTCTTGTGACCGGTCCGACCGGAAGCGGGAAATCGACGACGCTGGCGAGTCTGCTGAACATGGTCAACCGGAGCCGTCCGAGTCATATCATCACCATTGAAGACCCGATTGAATATGTTTACGACAATGCCTGTTCGGTTGTGGAACAGCGGGAACTGCATTCGGATACGCTGGAATTCGCAGCCGCGCTGAAGGCGGCGATGCGCGAATCGCCCGATATTATCATGGTCGGCGAGATGCGCGACATTGCAACCATGTCTTCCGCGCTCACCGCCGCGGAGACGGGGCATCTGGTGCTTGCGACGATTCATACGAACAGCGCACCGCAGACCGTCGACCGGATTATCGATTCCTTCCCGCCGAGCCAGCAGAATCAGATCCGGCAGCAGCTTTCCGGAGCCCTTCTCGGCGTGATTTCCCAGCGTCTGCTTCCGCGCCTCGACGGATGCGGGCGCGTTGCGGCGTTTGAGGTGATGATCGGCACCCCGCCGATCCAGAGCCTGATCCGCGAAGGGAAGACGCATATGCTTCAGTCGGCCATTGAGACGGCGTCGAAAGACGGCATGATAACACTCCGCAAGGCGCTGGAATTGCTCAGCATGAACGGGCTCGTTTCGCGGAAGGAAACGCTCCGGTTCAGTGCGGACTACAAGGAAACGGAAGCGTTCTGACCGGACGGAACGCAAAAGAACAAGCCGCGGATTCTCATTCCGCATTGAGAATCCGCGGCTGCTGTTTTTTTGAGTTTTCTTATTTCAGTTTGAATGTGCGGATTTCAAACGGCTTGAAGCGCAGTTCCGCAGTTTTCCCGGAAACCGGCACTTCGCCGTCGTCGGTCCATTCCATCAGATTCGTTTCGATGAGCCTTACGCCGGAATCGCGGAAGTTCAGCCGCGCCGTGGAGTCGGTTCCGTGCGTTTCGAGGAGACGGATGACCACGCAGTCCTCTTTTTCCGCCTTCTTGACGACCTCAAGGCTGACGCCGTCGCTTTCGATTGTGACAGGAGCGGTCAGTTTCAGGTTGCCCGGGAGGGCGAGCGGGGCGCGGTTCAGGTTCGCGGCTTCCTGCATCACGTCGGAGTGCGTCAGATCGCCCTCATGCGGGAGAAGCGCGTAGGTGAACGACTGTTCTCCAAGATCTGCGTTCCAGTCCGGATATTTGGGCGAGCGGAGCAGACAGAGATCAAGGGTGCGTTCCGCACAGGCGTAGCCGTACTTGCAGTCGTTCAGAAGCGCCACGCCGTAGTCGCGTTCGGAAAGATCCATGTAGCGGTGGCCGATCACCTCGAAACGGGCGACGTCCCAGCTGGTGTTGAGGTAAACGGGACGCTTCACAAAACCGTTCTGGATGTCAAATCCGGCTTCTGCAGCAAAGACGTCGACGGGGAAGGAGACGCGGAGCATTTTGCGCGCTTCGCACCAGTCGACTTCCGTGCGGAATTCCAGACGGCGGCTGTTCGAAGCGAGAAAAATCTTCTGAGTGAAGGAGGACTTTTCCCCGATCTTTCCGCTGATTTCAATTGTGGAGCCGAGCGCGCCGGTTTCAACGGCGGAGAGCTTCACATCGCGGGGGGCCTGCGGTTCCTGGTCGCGATAGTAGGGCTCGATGTCCCATGCTTCGTAGCAGGTCGGGCGGTCGGTGTAGAGACGGAGTGCGTTTCCGGTCTTTTCCGGGACGAGGAGGGAGCGGCTCCGTTGCTTGTCGAAGATTTCCGTCAGTTCGCCGCTTGCGTTGAAACGATAGCGGATGAATTCGTTTTCCAGGACAGGCGTTTTGCGTTTCGTCGCGGCGGACTTGCTCTTTGCGCCGCGCTTGAGGACGAGTGCCTCTCCCGCGGGGATTGTGCAGAGAGCGCAAGGCGTTCCGTGGATGTTCTGAACGGGGAGCTCTTCCCCGTTTGCGGAGACTGTGTGCGCGGCCCAGTCGGCTGGGAGCTCGACCGGATGCGTGCAGGCGCAGGAGAGCGTGTTGAGGAACGTGCGGGAACCGGCGGATTTTCTGCCGGCGCGTGCGATCAGCTCCATGCAGTTTTTGAGGACCGCCGCATGTTCCTTTTCGGTGTTTTCATACACTTTTGTGATGGAGGAACCGGGGATGATGTCATGAAACTGGTTGATGAGCAGAGTCTTCCAATTCGCGTCGAGTTCTTTCTGCGGATAATCCGCGAGCGGCAGAGCGGAGTAGAGAAATTCGACGGCGGCAAGGAGCTGCTCGATCTTGCGGTTGTTCTTTTTCGTCCGGGCCTGTGTGGTGAATGTTCCGCGGTGCATTTCCAGATAGAGTTCGCCGTTCCAGCGCGGAAGCTCGTCGCGGTGCGTGTCAAGACGCTCGAAGAAGTCGTCCGCGCGTCCGAAGCGGACATGCGGCATTCCTTCGAGGTCGGCGAGACGGCGCGCGAATTCGATGTGTTCTTCCGAGGGGCCGCCTCCGCCGTCGCCGATGCCCATGAGATTGAGGAACTCTCCGGTCTGGACGCTTTCATGATAGCGGGACTGCGCATGGTTCATGGTCTGCGGTTCGCCGAGCCAGTTGTAGGTGTCGGCGGGCGGGAAATGTGTCAGGATTTCGGTTCCGTCGATGCCGCGCCAGAGGAAGGTGTGATAGGGGAAGCGGTTGGTTTTGTTCCAGGAGATTTTCTGAGTGAGGAAGTAGCGGCATCCCGCTTTTTTGATGATCTGGGGGAGGGCGGCGGAGTACCCGAAAACGTCGGGAATCCAGAGGTTTGTCACGTCGACGCCGAATTCGTCCATGAAGAAGTTTTTCCCATGGAGGAACTGGCGGATCATGGATTCGCCGGAGATGAGATTGCAGTCGGCTTCGACCCACATTCCGCCGAAGAGCTCCCAGCGTCCGGCGGCAACCGCCTTTTTGATTTTTTTGTAGAGAAGCGGATAGGAATCCTTGACGAACTGATAGTGCTGAGGCGAGGAGGCCCCGAACACGAAATCCGGATACTGTTCGATGAGTGCGATCTGGCTGGAGAAGGTGCGTGCGCATTTGCGGATGGTTTCGCGGACGGGCCAGAGCCAGCCGGTGTCGATGTGCGCATGGCCGACGGTCGTCGCGGTGAGCGCGGAGGCGTATGCGGGAGTGTGCAGAACGGGTACGAGAATTTCGCGTGCGGCCGCGGCGTTTTCCGGATTTTCGTCGTATGCGTTGATTGCGCGGTTCATGGCGTCGAGCAGACGCCGGGAGCGGTAATCCTCTTTCGGAAAGGTTTTGAAGACTTCGAAGATCGTGCAGAAATCAAGCCAGAGTTTCCATGCTTCCGTGTTGAAGAGCGCCAGCGACATTGCCTTGACCAGCCCGGTGAAGGTTCCGTCGGGGTTCTTTTCTTTGAGCGCGGGATCCTCGGTCTGGCGGAGGCCGAAGAGCGCGTTTCCGGCAAGCTCGATCCAGAGGTCGACTTTTCCGGTTTTCTTTATTTTTTCGGGCAGAATGAACTGTTCTTTGAAGTAATGCGGATTGATGTTGCTTCCGCCGGTGACCGCGTAAACGGGACAGCCGGAGTCGTCGAAGATCATGGCTTCGCCGGAGAAGTTGAGATAGAGCGCAAGGTTTTTGCGTCTCCATGCGGCGGGGATGGTTGTGCGGACATGAACCCACGCGCTTTCCCATTTGCCGCCCCAGACG
>URNE01000214.1 GCA_900549045.1 uncultured bacterium
GCGGAAAAGAAGAAGATTTTGATTGCGGCGACTTCCGGCGGTCATTTGACGGAGTCCGTGAGTTTGCTTTTCGGAATTCCCGGTCTGGAATTCGTTATTTTTACGGAACAGACTTTGCGGAAATACGGCGATGTGAAGATGTATATGTATCATCGTCCGAAGAATCAAATCCTGACAATGGCGAAATCGTTTTTCAAGACTCTGTGGATCATTTTGAAGGAGCGTCCGGAGTGGGTGGTGACCACTGGTGCGGAGTGCGGAACCGCCGCCCTTCTTGCCGGGGTCTGTCTGTTCCGGAAAACAATGTTCATTGAGACGGCGTCGCGCTTCAGAACAAAAACCGTGGCGGCGAAAATCTGCTATCCGTTTGCAACCAGATTTTATGTCCAGCACCGGGAAGCTCTTCCTTTTTACGGAAAGAAGACGGAATATATCGGAGGCGTGTTATGATTTTTGCCGCAATGGGGACAAGCGTGCCTTTTCCGAGGCTTTTGAAGCGTTTGGATGAAATCGCCGCCGAGCTGCCGGAGGAAATACTCGTTCAAACCGGAACGACGCCGCAGACGGCAAAGTTCTGCCGGATGTTTGATTACGCTCCGTCTCTGGAGCCGTATTACGAGCAGGCGCGGCTCGTAATCTGTCATGGCGGACTCGGAACCCCGCTGGAGCTGCTGCGCATGAAGAAACCGTTTATCATGATTCCGCGGCTGGCGAAATATCATGAGCACATCAACGATCATCAGGTCGAAAACAGCGAAATCATCGCACGGAAGTACGGGATCAAATATGTTGTGAATCTGGATGAACTCACGCCGTCGCTCCTGACGCATTACGATTATGCGCCGGAGTTTTCCGATGCTCCGCTGGAGGAATTCCGGAAAAACGTCCGGAAGGTTTTCTTCCCGTAACCGCTTACAGCTGTGCGGGCGAGGCCGCGTTCCGCAGGCGCCATGCGGCTCTGGAGAAAGTGGACGCCGCGAGCAGAAGATATGCGGAAGAGAGCGCAATTGCCGCGCCGATGAACCCGCGGGACGGAATCAGAAGAACGTTCAGCAGAAGATCCAGCGCGATCGTGCCCATGATCAGAAACATTCCGTTTTTCTGCTCACCGATGGAATTCAGCAGATTCAGATTGAACTGTCCGGCGACGTAGAACAGAATTCCTCCGGACATGATGGTCAATGCCGGGGCGGAGCCGGTGAACTGTGCTCCGAACAGGATTGTGATGACCCATTTTCCCGCATAGTGCATGACCGCCGCCAGAGGAATGCTTCCGAACAGAAGAAGAAGATTTGTCAGCAGGAAAATGCGCCGGATTTCCGTATACTTTTTCTTTTGCCAAAGGTCGACGGCAACAGGCAGGAACACCAGCGGAAGAACCATCAGCGTCTGCAGAATCTGCATGATCGGCTGCGCAATGTTGTAGGCGGCAACATTCTGCAGATTTGAAAACCACGTCAGACAGAAAGTGTCCAGATTGCTCAGAAGTATGATTCCTGCAAGAGAGCCGGACATCCAGCTGCAGAGTTTCCATATCTGCTGAAAAATTTTCCGGCAGAATACGGCGCGGAAGGAGAGGCGGAGGCGATACCGGCGGAGAATCACCGCGAATCCGGCAGCCAGAACTGCCGCGAATATTGCCGTCCATGCGGAACATACGGCAAAAACGCCATGCCGGACGGCAAAACAAACTCCGAGGAGAATGCAAAACATTTGAATGATGTTCATTGCATTGTAAAAAGAAAAATTGCGTTTTCCGTGCGGCAGACTCTGCAGAATCAGCCAGAGCGGATACAGCAGCACGAAAGGCGAAAAGACCGCAACCGCGGATTTCGCCTCCGGGTATTTGAAGAATCTTTCCGCAAGCATGGAGCTCGAAAAGAACAGAATGCACATCAGGACGCATCCGGCGAGGCTGGAAAAAAACAGCAGTTCCGAGAACAGGATGTCAATTCTTTTTTCCTGTTTCTCCGCAAAAAAGCGGGCGGTGAGAATCGGTGCGGCCTGTTGAACTCCGAACTGGGAAAATGTCGTCAGCAGGGTGAACAATGCGAACATGCTGTAGAAGAAGCCGAAATCCGTCTGAGACAGATTTTGAACCAGTATCCGCCGGATCAGGTAGTTGATGATGCCCAGCAGGACCGCTCCGGCAAAGGAGCAGACGACTCCGCGGAGGAGGGCGAGAAGACCCGGTGACAGAAACTTTTCAATCTTTTTCAATGGAGTCGGAATCCTTGTCCGTTTTCTCTTTCAGAAGGGCAAGCTCCTGCGTCAGCCGCATGATGCGTCCCTGTTGCTTTGAAACGACGATCGTCAGCTGGAACAGCAGAAACAGAATTCCGCAGAGCAGGAACAGCAGCAGCGCAAAAGCCGGAGTCTGAATGCCGGTCAGTTTCGCAAGCAGGGTCAGAAGCGGGGTGAAGAGAGAGAATGCCAGAATCACCAGCCCCGTTGCAAGCCAGATCAGTGCGTAGGCTTCCTGAAGACGTTCGCGGTACATGGCCCAGCCGATCATTCCTAAAAAGAAAAGGCTGCCGCAGACGGCTATAATCTGTGTCAATATCATTGTTCGCTCCCGATGTTGTCCAGAAACTGGAGATTTTTCTTCGGACGGAATGCCGCCAGGATGACGGACAGGATGACCTTCATCATGTAATAAACCGATTTCAGCGGATTGATGGAGGAGTGTCCGTTTTCGCGGGGCGCCATCCGGCATGGAACCTCGCGGACGCGCAATCCGTTCCGGATGAACAGAATCGCCTCTTCCGGCTCCGGATAGTCGAATGCCGGATAATGGCGCGCCGCGAACAGCAGCGCCCGCCGGCCGTAGGCGCGATATCCGCTGGTGCTGTCGGTGATTGTCTGTCCGGTCAGCCAGGTGCTGAGAACGCGGAAGATGCGGATGCCGAGGCGGCGCATGAAGGTCGATTTGAAACCGTCGTTTTCCGCGAGAAAGCGCGAACCGATGGAAAGATCGGCTTCTCCGCTGATGACGGGTGCGAGAATATCTTCGAGAGCGGAAGCCGGGTGCTGACCGTCTCCGTCAAATTTTACCGCACAGTCGTATCGGTTTCTTGCCGCGTAGAGAAGCCCTGTCTGGACGCCGCCGCCGATTCCGAGGTTGATCGGAAGGTCGATGACGGTTGTCCTGTCATCCGCAAGCTCATGCAGAACCGTTTTCGAATTGTCGGTCGAGGCGTCGTTGATGAAGAGCAGATGCGCTTCCGGAAGATATTTGCGCAAGTCGGCGGCAACCGACGGCAGGGAGGCCGCTTCGTTGTAGCATGGTATGATGATGCAGATTCTGTTTTTCCGGTTTGTGCTCATTGTTCTCTTCTGTTCTGTTTTCTGAAAATATAGCGCGATTTCCAGCAAAATCAAACATGTCCGTTGCTCTCGTAGCTTTTCGCGTAGAAATGGAGCAGGAAATCCGCGACTTTACGCGGCCAGAGCTGATAAAAAATCTTGCGGTCTTCATCGAATCGGCGGTGATCCGCAATGGCGGAGGAGGTTTCCATGCTTTCCGAAATCCGGTGCTGCATGAGCCTGTGCGGATCATAGCAGAAGCGCCCCGGTTTGAACGCAAGCGAGAGCCACATCGCCCAGTCCAGATTTACGGAGTATTCCGCATCGAAACGCAGGTCCGGAAGATTTTTCAGATTGTAGGAGACCGCCGGACAGCAGATCGCATTTCCGAAACGCAGGATCCAGCGCCGCATGAATCCGCACCGCCAGCTGTTTTTCAGATAGAACGGCAGAAGGAGGAGGCGCTTCACATGAAGATAAAGCCGGTTTGCCGCGACCCGGTTTTCCGGCATGAGACGGTCCGCGTAATCCGTAAAGGCGATCAGGGAGTCCGGATGTCTCCGCAGTCGCCGGACCACGCGCTCCGCATACTCCGGAAGATAAACGTCGTCCTGGTGCGCGATTGTCGCGTACGGCGTTTTGACTGCGGAGAGCGCGAAATTCCAGTCGGCGGCAATGCCTTTTCCCGCGTCCGGATTGACGCGGTATTCCGCGCCGTATTCGTCCGCGAGTTCCTGAAGAAACGCGGAGGGGGTGGAGGTTGCCAGCACGATGCTGCTGTGCACGGTCTGTTTGCGGAGCGATTCCAGGCATTCCCGGAGGTACGGGCTCTGCTTGTATGCGCATACGGCGAAGGTGTGGATCGCGGAAAAATCCGCGTTATTTCTGTTCATGATCCGCTTTCCTGAAGACCGTGACGGATTTTGTGTAAGGCGTTTCGAGTTCAACGACGTCCTTGCGGGAACGGAAAACCTTGAGCTCGTCTTTCCGGCTGGTTTCAAAAATGGCGACGTCGAAGTCTTTGACGCATTCCATCCGTGTGGCGGGGCCTTCATAATAGGCGTTTACGATGGTGCCGTCAATCCAGTAGACAACATAGCTGTTCTTGTTGAAAATGCGCAAATCCCTGCCTTTTTTGAAATGGTCGCGGATCCATTCGCCGGCTTTCCTGTTGTCGCTGTTGCGGTCGAAGAGAATGACCGTTCCGTTCTGAATCTGCAGAATCAGGAGAATGACCGTTCCCGCTGCCGCCGGAATCTGAAGATGAAAGCGGCGGATGAGAATCCAAAGCAGCTCAAGCCCGGTCATCGTGAACGGCATGAGCAGGGGAATCAGAAAAATGTAGTAGCGGTATGAAATGTTCAGGGGGAAGAACACCATGGAATGCAGAAGCCAGATGACGAAAATCAGGATATACTCTTTTCTGAACTTCCGGAGTCCGGCGGTCGGCTGCCGGCCGGGAAGGAAACGTTTGCGCAACTGTTCCGCAAAAAGCAGGCTGAGCAGACCGAGTGCCGCGAATCCCAGGTAAAGTTCATAGGCGCCGCGCGAGCTCTGCTTCAAAACGAGCTTCACTTGTTTGGCAATTGAAAATTTATGCTGAGACTCCTCGACTTTGACGGTCGCGAAGTTCTGCTTGTTGTCGGATAAATCCCGGAGAGGTCGTGACGGCGTCAGATATGCATGAATGAACTGATCCAGTCGCGCGTCCGGAGTCGGATAGCCGGTGATTTGATAATTCTGAACCATGCGGG
>URNE01000215.1 GCA_900549045.1 uncultured bacterium
TTCCACGATCCTGCCCGCGATCTGCCAGGCGAAGGGCTCCTCGCCGTAATCCCGCAGGATGCGGGCCAGCTCCTCCCCATAACACGGTTTGCGGAAAATTCAAGTGTTTTCAGAAAATATTTTCTGAAAACGGCTCATTTGTGACAGCGGTAAACAAATGCGGGGGGAATGTTGCGCCAGACGACCGGCGAGGTTTCCACTTTGCTGAAAAAGGAATTCAGTTTTTTGCGGAAACGGATTCCCGCGGGAAGAAGGATTCCCTGCAGATACGCGAACGTCGCAAACGATCCGCCCTCGGGAAGCGAGGCGAGAATGGCGTTGAGGATTTCATCCTGAAGTCCGTTCGGAAACGACGCCCAGGGAAGACCGGAGAGAATCACATCCGCATGGGTCTTCCCGTTCTGCTTCAGCAGACGCGGCAGATCGGAAGCGCTTTCGTTGTAAATGATCTGCTCGGGAAAAAGTTTCCGGAAGACGTCGCAGACGGTCTTGTTCAGTTCGATTGCAAAGAAAGTGCTGTTTTCCGGTTTGCGCTCCAGAATTGTTTTCGTGATTGCGCCCGTTCCGGGGCCAAGCTCAACGATGGTGTGCGCCTGTTCCAGACCGATACAGCTGACCATCTGGCGTGCAAGATATTTGGAACTCGGACAGATCGCTCCTGTCGTCAGCGGTTTGCGCAGGAACTCCAGCGTCAGTGTCGTCAGCATTTTTTTCCCTATGTCTGTTGTGTCGTTTCGTTACAATACTCTGAATTCAACGCTTTTTCAAGAGCAGTTTCCGTTTTTTTCATGAGGATTCGGTAATTTTTCACACGTTCAGGAACAGTTCTCAAATTATTCCGCAAAATGGTTTTGAAAAAACAGCGGAAGGCTGTATATTACTCAAGTATATTAATATGGAGCATGCAATGCAGAATTCAGATGAAATAAAAACCGCCCTCGAACGGATGGGAAGCGAAGCGAAAGCCGACGCCCGCAAGCTTGCGACCGCAACCACCGCGGGGAAAAACAGCTGGCTCAACGCCATGGCAGACGCCATCGACGCGAACACCGCACTCATTCTTGCGGAAAACAGCCGCGACATGGAAGCGGGAAAGGCCAACGGTCTCTCCGCGGCCATGCTGGACCGCCTCCGTCTCGACGAGAAACGCATCAAAGGCATTTCCGACGGACTCCGCCACGTCGTCACCCTGCCCGACCCCGTCGGACGCAGACTCGACGACATCAAGCGTCCGAACGGACTTGATATTGAAAAGGTCTCCGTGCCGATCGGCGTCATTGCGATTATCTATGAATCCCGCCCGAATGTGACCGTCGACGCCACAGGGCTCTGCCTGAAAGCCGGAAACGCGGTCATTCTGCGCGGCGGTTCCGAAGCGCTTCACTCAAATCTTGCGCTCGCAAAACTCATCTCCGACGCCGGCGTCAAAGCCGGAATGCCCGCGGGAACCATCCAGATGATCCCGTGGACCGGCCATGAAGCCGTCTCGCTGATGCTCAAAATGAATCAGTACATCGACCTCGTGATTCCCCGCGGCGGCGAACGCCTGATCCGCGCCGTCGTCGAACAGGCGACAATGCCGGTCATCAAACACTACAAAGGAGTCTGTCACACCTTCGTCGACGAGAGCTGCGACTTTAACCGCGCATGCGACATCATCGAGAACGCGAAAGTGCAGCGTCCCAGTGCATGCAACGCCATTGAAACCCTCCTGATCCACAGAAACGCACTCGCAAAATTCGCGCCGATGATCGCGAAGAGACTGTCGAACGTTGAACTTCATGCGGATGAGGCATTCCGCGCGCTTGTTCCCTCCGCGCTTCCCGCAACCGAGGATGACTGGACCCGCGAATATCTCGACCTCAAACTTGCGGTCCGCACCGTCAATTCTCTCGAAGAGGCAATTGCGCATATCAACAAATACGGTTCCGGACACAGCGACTGCATTCTGACGGACAATCCGGAACATGCGGAACAGTTCCTCAACGAAGTCGACTCCGCAACGGTTTACGTCAACGCCTCCACCCGGTTCACCGACGGCGGGGAATTCGGATTCGGCGCGGAAATCGGAATCAGCACGGACAAGCTGCACGCACGCGGTCCGATGGGACTCGTCGAGCTGACGTCCTACAAATACAAGGTTCGGGGCAGTGGACAGATTCGTGCATGACAAGGCGGAAACCATCGTTTTCCCCGGATGGGGCGTACCCCGCGAACTTTACTTCGACGCCTTCGAGCAGACCTCGCCGGAATCGGTCGATATTGTCGACTACGGGTTCTTCAACGATGAGGAAAGCCCGCTGAACACTCCGATTTTCGACCAGGAGGAAGATCTCCCGCCCGTCATTGTGGGACACTCCATGGGGGCGCTGTTCGCGGTCCGTCTCGCTCTCCAGAACCTCGAAGCGGTGCGGCGGCTGATCCTTGTAAACCCGTTCCCGAAATTCGTCCGCGACGACACCTTCCCCTGCGGCTGGAAGCGCGATGCGGTCACCGCGATGCGGAACGGACTCAGGACACGCCCCTCGACGGTCATCCGCTCCTTTCTCCGCTCCTGCGCAATGCCGGAGAAGTATCCGGGCATGTTCCCGGAAACATTCAACATTCAGGCGCTTGACGAGGGACTCGCCTTCATCGAAGAGTCGGACATCCGCGCCGAACTCGAACTGCTGACCGACGCCATTCCGGTTTTCGTGCTAGACGGAAACGCCGACCAGATTGTCAATCCGGAGATGACCTCCGTTCTGGCGGACGCCTGTTCCGCCGTCCGGCACACATTCCCGGGCTGGGGACACCTCATGCTCCTTCAGCATCCGGTCGAATGCTCCGAAGCTCTGCGGGAAATGACGACGCTATGAACATTCTGAAATCAAACACGGCGCGCAGTTTCGGCCGCGCGGCACGCACCTACAACGATTCCATTCAATTCCAGAAGCCCTGCGCCGAAGAATTCGCCTCATGGATCGCCGTGCGCGCAAGCCGTCCGGACAGAATTCTGGAAGCCGGATGCGGAACCGGTCTGCTTACGCAGGGACTCCTCCGCTATTTCCCCGGCTCGCGCATTCTCGCGACCGATCTCTCGAAAGAGATGATCGACTGCTGCTCGGAACGCCTCGCGGGAACTCCCGTCCACTTCCTGGTTCATGACTTCGATACGCCGTTTGAAGAGACGGGACACGACCTCGCGGTTGCGTCGCTCTGCCTCCAGTGGAGCCACAATCTGCGCGCGGCATTCGAAAACTTCGCCGTCGCGCTCCGCCCGGGCGGGGAATTCTTCGCCTCCATCCCGCTGGAATCCAGCCTGGCGCAAATCCGTCAGCTTTTCTACGACGAGAACACGCAGTACCGCGGAATCACCCTGCCCTCCCTCTCGCTGATCGAGCACGCGCTCGACGGTCTTTTCCGCAATCTTTCAATGGAAACGCACCGCTACACGGAAAGCTATGCGGACCTGCATTCGCTTCTC
The DNA here is from genome assembly GCA_900549045.1 of uncultured bacterium. GTDB lineage: Bacteria > Verrucomicrobiota > Lentisphaeria > Victivallales > UBA1829 > UBA1829. The sequence continues at coordinate 3,467 of URNE01000215.1, forward strand.
CGCTCCATGCGCCGCAACGGAACCTCCGGCGGCAACACCGGCACGCCGATTCCCGTTCTGAAAGAGCTCATCCGCAAGCACCGCACCCCGTGCTCCGCGGAATACGAAGTCGTTTTCCTGAAAGGAATCCGCATATGACGACAGCGTCCATCGTCACTCTCGGCTGCCGTCTGAATCAGGCGGATTCCGCTCTGCTCGCCGGACGGCTCCGCCGCATGGGAATCGAACTGGTTCCCTACACCGACACCGGCGCGGATGTGCTGATCGTCAACTCCTGCGCAGTCACCGCAACCGCCTCACGCAAGAGCCGCCAGACCCTGCGGCAGTTCCGCGCCAAACACCCGGATGCAATCCTCATCCTGACCGGATGCGCTGCGAACGTCGACCGCAACTCTTTCGATGTCGACGGGATCGACCTCGTTCTCGGCAACGAAGAGAAAAAGACGATTGAAGAAAAGCTCGAACCTCTGCTCGAAAAACGCGGAATCGAAGTGAATCCGCCGCGGCACTTTCCCCCCCTCGCAGCCGGAAAGGTGTTCGCGGAACATGTTTTCGCGGAGTATCCCTACAAATCCCGCGCGAACCTGAAAGTCCAGGAGGGATGCAACAACTTCTGCTCCTACTGCATCGTCCCTTATACTCGCGGACGCGAACGCTCCCGCGATTTCCAGGAGACGATCGATGAATTCAGGCGTCTGCTCGACGCGGGGTTTCAGGAGATTGCCGTGACCGGGATCAACACATGCGCCTACGACTGCGGCGGACGCCGTCTGCCAGACCTGCTCGAAGCGCTGATGAACATCCCCGGAGAATTCCGTCTGCGTCTCGGCTCGACCGAACCGGGCGACATTCTGTTCCGCACGCTTGAAATCATGGCGGAATCGAACGGGAAAATCTGCGAATTTCTGCATCCCTCGCTCCAGCACGGTTCCGACTCCGTTCTGAAAGCGATGAACCGCCATTACCTCACCGGAATGTACCGCGAATTCGTCGACCGCGCCCGCGCGAAAGTCCCGGGCATTCACATCGGAACCGACCTGATCGTCGGCTTTCCCGGCGAAACGGATGAACTGTTCGAAGAATCGTTTGAATTTGTCCGCTCGATTGCATTCGCAAACATGCACATCTTCCCCTTCTCCCCGCGCGAGGGAACGAAAGCCGCATCCATGAAACCGCTCGTTCACGGCGACAAGGTCGAGGAGCGCGTGACGCGTCTTCATGCTCTCGCAAACGAAATGATGACCGCCTATCACCGTTCCCTGATCGGAACCGCTCAGACGGTGATTCCGGAAGAGTGCGGCGCAGACTCCGGCGAAGGCTGGAGCGGAACCTACGTCCGCACGCGCATTCAGCGTCCGGATCTCGTCCCCGGCCGTCTCGTCCGCACCAGAATCACCGGAATGGACAACAACGGCGTTCTGCTCGGCGAATGAAAAACGCCCCCTCCGGCAGAGAAAAATATTCAATAAATTAGCCTTCTCTAATTTGATTTTTCGTATTTC
>URNE01000216.1 GCA_900549045.1 uncultured bacterium
AAAAGGAAAATAAATTGCCCGACGAAAAATTTATTTGTAAAATTGGCATGAATCAATATTTCAATGGCACAAAAGAAGTTTGCTTTTGAAAACGGCGGAGAGTATATTTCTGCAAACAAGTCATGCAAGGAGGCATCATGAAAAAAACAGCCGTTTCGCTGCTGCTGTCTGCAGTGGTATTATTCACAGGTGCCGGAGAGATCCGGAATCTGCTGGAGCATCCCGGTTTTTCTCCAGAAATGACCGGATGGGAACTTCCCGGGAAGAACGGAACCGCAAAAGCGGTGAACGGAAATCTTGAGCTGAACATCGCAAAGAGTTCCGACGCTGGATCGCTGAAGCTGCAGCAGGTTCAGCGGGGGTTGCAAGTGGGGCATGTCTACCGTTACTACTTCACGGTTGAGTGCGAAAAGCCGCAGACGCGTCCGCTCGTTATCTCCTACCGTCTGCGCAACAAACCGAAGAATCTCGGTCTTTTCAAACAGATAACGCTTGCGAAGGGCGTGCAGAAACTGTTTGTGGAACTCGTGCCGGGCGAGGAAGACAAGGATCCCTCCGATCCGCCGGTGCTTTCGTTCTATGTCGGGGAACTGGACGGGAAAGTGACATTTTCCGAACTTCTCCTTGTCGACCTCAATGAAATCGAGCTTGCAAAACCGCCGTTTTCCGCGAAGTGGACCATTTTCGGACTGGTTGATCCCGCGGTGGATGCTGCCGGAGCGATTCCAGGCACGCTGCCCGGAGTTGAAAAGAAGGCCGTCAAGCCGTTTACTCTGAAAAAGAGCTCGAAGATCGACGGCAATCAGATCAATCTGCGTCTGGAGGCGGGGGCGAGCCGCAAGCGTTTCCGCGATACGGCGGTGCTCTACAATGAGTTCGAAGCGCCTGCCGACCGCCTGGTTCCCGTCGGTTTCGGGGCGGACTGGTGGATGGAAATTTCGCTGAACGGAAAACTTGTCTATTCGACTCTGGCGGACGGCAATGCGAAGAAACCGGTTTCGCCCGCGAATCATTTTGTGTTTCTTCCGGTCAAAAAAGGGAAGAATCTGCTTTCCGTGAAAGTCATCGCCGGAGCGGAGGGATGGCGTCTGTTCTGGGGAGCCGTGCAGCCTCCGCCGAAACCGCAGGTGTTTACGGAAAAAGAGGGATACCGCGCGATCAACACCGATGAGCTGGCCGTGAAGGCGGGAAGCGCGCTCGACCTCTCCGGGCTTGTCGACGCCCCCGCGGGAAAATACGGACACGCGGTGCTCTCCGCCGAAGGCAAGATCGTGTTTGAACAGAATCCGAATCCGCAGCGTTTCTTCGGATTCAGCTCCGAAGCGGATGAAAAAGTCTGGCGGACTTCGAACGACGAGGAGTTCGACCGTCTGGCTCCGGAATACGCGCGCGCCATCCGCGCACAGGGATACAATCTGTTCCGCATGCACGGATTCGACGGCTGGATCATGGCGTTTTCCACGGAGGACCGCAAGCCGCTTCCGAAATATGTGGACCGCTGGGACCGCATGGTTTATGAAATGAAACGGCAGGGAGTCTATCTGCAGCTCAATCTCTTTGCCTTCTGGCTCTTCTCCTCGGAGCGCGACTGGTTTCAGGTTGCGGAAAAACGGATGGCGAACAAGGTTCTGTTCATCATCGGCGAACCGAAGCTTCGCGCCCGTTTTGCGGAAACCAGCCGGATGATTCTCAATCATGTGAATCCCTACACCGGTCTGGCGTGGAAGGACGACCCCGTCTTTGTCGCGGTCGAATACTACAACGAACTCGGACTTGGCATTGAATATGCAGGACGGATGGAACAGGCGTTTCCGGAGGATTTCCGCTTCCTGAAACGGAAATGGCGCGAATTCCTCAATAAAAAATACGCCGCGCTCCCGAAAGAGAAGAATCCGCATTCCGCCGCGGTTCTCGCGGATCCGCCGCTTCCGGTTTTCTGGGACCGTTCTCAGCTGCGCGTCGATTACGACGAGTTCTGGTATGAGTCGCTGAAGGAGACTTACCGTTTCTGCGACAAGGCAATGAAAGACGCCGGCTACACGGGACTGACGCTTCAGTGTCCGATGCCCGCGCTGCGCTGCGCGGCGGTTTCCTGGGAGAGCGTGCAGATTGTCGACGCCCACGGCTACCACTGTCATCCCGACGGCGGCGAGCAGCCGGGTGCGGTTGTGGAGCAGTCCAGTTCCATTGCGAACGGAGCAAGCCTGTTCCGCTATCCCTACGGCGGACGCATGTACGGGCGCCCCTTCTTCTTCAACGAACACAACTACGTTTTCCGGAATCCGTATCAGTATGAAAAACCGCTTGCGCTCGACGCCTACGCCGCGCTGAACGACTGGGATTCCCTGGCGATTCATGCGGGGGCGGTTATGTTGAAAAACGACCGCCGGGCGAGTTCGTTTCATGCCGCGAACAATCCGGTTCTCCGTTCCGGGGAATTCCTCTCCGCGCTCTTTTTCCTGCGGCGCGACGTCGCCCCGGCAAAACATAAAGCCGCGGTCGCTCTGAACAAAAAATATGTTTTCAGCATCGGCAACAGCGCATACGCGCTCGCCCCGACGCAGAGCCGCATCGGGCTGCTGACGAATGTCGCGACGATGTTCACCGATCTGCCGCGTTGCGGCCGTGTCCCGGAGCCGCGGAAGCCGGATCTGGTTTTCTCCCCCGCCGGAACCGGAGAGATTGTCTGGCACGGATGGTTCGCGCAGGCAAAAGAGACTGCCGCCACAGATTCCTCGCTTGAAGCGCTGGTCAAAACCATGCGGGAACGCGGTATTCTGAGCAAAGACAACCGCACCGACCTTGCAAAGGAGATTTACCAGAGCGAAACCGGTGAAATCACCCTCTTTGCAAAAGAGAAGAAAATGACGGTCATCACCCCGAAGAGTGAAGCAGCCGCGCTGACGGCCGGTTCCACAGAAAAGCTCAATACGCTCGACATCAAAAAGAACAGCGTCAATTCGCTGATCGGGCTCGCGTCCGTGGACAACAAAGTTCTGACCGAATCCGCACGCATGGTGCTGGTGCTTTCCACGCGCATTGCGAATACGAACATGCAGCACGATCCGACCGGCGTCTACCTGCGCGTCATCGGTACGCTTCCGATTCTCTACCAGTGCGGCGAATACGATCTGCTGATCAAACGTGCGGAAGCTCTGCGCTGCTATGCACTGAGCCTGACGGGCGAGCGGATGGAGGAAATTCCGCTCGTGCGCACGGCGGATGGATGGAGACTTGCGTTCGACATGGCAAAACTGAAACACGGCCCCACGCCGTTCTTTGAACTCGTAACAGAAAAATAAGGAGTGTTGAAATGGCTGCATTTTCCGAAGCCGGACAGAAAACTTTGTCCAAACTTCTGGCATATTCCCCTGAATTCGATGCGCGCGTCCGTTGCTCCACCGAGACCGCGCGCAAGCGGGCGCTGAAACTCACGATTCTTGCATCGGACGGCAAACCCGTCGAGCGGGCGTCGATCCATTACAAACTTCGCAGACACGAATTCCGCTTCGGCGCAAACGCCTTCATGCTGAACCAGTTCCGCGGCGAAGAGGCGTGGAAAAACGAAGTCTACGCTGAAAAGTTCACCCGGCTTTTCAACCAGGCGGTTGTTCCGTTCTACTGGGACGCCTACGAACCGGAGCGCGGCACGTTCCGCCAGGAGAAGGGGAGCCCGTACATCTATCGCCGTCCCCCGGCGGATGAAGTCGTCGAGTTCTGCGAAACGCACAGTCTTCACGCCAAAGGACACCCGATGGTCTGGCATACGCTGATGCCGGAGTGGCTGCCGCGCAACCAGTTCCGTCTGCTGGACGAATATGAGCGGCATATCGCCGGAATCGCGGAGCGCTATGCGGACAAAATCCACTGGTTCGACGTCTACAACGAAGGGCTCCAGCTCGATTCCGTTTTCCATGAAATCTACAAGCAGGGGAATGTTCCGGAACATCATATCGAAAAGCTCTTCCGGCTTGCCGGAAAATATTTCCCCGCTTCCACGGAACTGATCTACAACGAAGGTCCGTGGATGAGCTGGAACAACTATCACAACAGCTACACGCCGCTCTATCTGCATGTCCGCCGTCTGCTTGACCTCGGGCTTCCGGTGCGCGGACTCGGTCTGCAGTATCACATCGCGTTTTACGGCAAAATTGAAACGCTGGTCGACTGGGCGGGACAGATGCTCGATCCTGCGCATATCTATGCGCACATGGATCTCTACGGTTCGCTCGGGCTGCCGCTGAACGTTTCGGAAATTACGATTCCGGCGGAGGATCTGCTGGGCGACGGCTTCGCGTATCAGGCTCTCGTCGCGGAAAAAATGTACCGTCTCTGGTTCAGCCATCCCGCGATGAGCGCAATCACCTGGTGGAACATGGTCGACAACACCGCGTATCAGGCTCCGGATGCAATCAACAACAATCAGGGGGAAAACCGTTATCTCGGCGGTCTGCTCAACAACGATATGACCGAAAAGCCTTCGTACAAAGTCCTCTACGATCTGATTCATCATGAATGGACCACGGACGAAACGCTCGAATATGAACGCGAAGGGCGGAACAAGCTCTACGGTTTCTGCGGCGACTACGATGTCATCATAAGAACCGACGCCGGAACGTTTGAGCGTTCGCTCACCATTTCCAGATACGAACCGGATATTCAGGAAATTCAACTCTGACCGGAAGAGAAACTCTCATGTCCGTTTGCGCAGATTTTCGGAAGATTTTTCCGAAATCCTCTTGACAATCCGCGCAATGACACTAGATTAAGGGAAACAGTGTATTGCAACAGTTGCAATTGCTGTTCCAAAAAAAGGAAAAACAGTTATGACACAGGATTCTCTTGTCTGCAAGGCATATGAACTTGCAAAGGAACGCTATCAGGCATTCGGCGTCGATGCGGATGCGGTCATTGAAAAACTCACCCGGATTCCGATTTCCGTCCAGTGCTGGCAGGGCGACGACA
>URNE01000217.1 GCA_900549045.1 uncultured bacterium
TTTTACGGATATCGCAACGGCACAGCTCCCTCCGGTTACCCGAAAGATGCGGAAAATGCGAAAATGCAGATGTTCATCAATGAAAAATTCCGGAAGAATTATGCGGCCGGGACGAAAAAACTGTTGAACACCGTCAACCCTTACACAGGACTTGCTCTCAAGGATGATCCGGCGGTTGCAATGCTCTGCTTCTACAACGAACAGGATATTCTGCTTGACCATCGCAACTACGGGAAGGAGTTCCATCCCGCATACGTCTGATTCCTGAAAGACAAGTACGGCACGCCTGAAGCAATGAACAAGGCGTGGAAGACGAATTTCCCATCATTTGAATCTGTCTCGAAATTCGGCTCCCTGCCGCGCGGCGACCGTTCGGCGCAGACTGCCGCCATGACCGAATTCGCCGCGAAGATGCAGGCTGACATGGATGATTTCTATCGTCGGGTCGTCGCGGAATGCGGCTGGCGCGGACTTTCTTCCAATTGGAACATGCGTCCGTATCTGTGCAGCGTTCCGGCACGTTCCAAGCTCGATCTTGTCATGCTGAACAGCTATCATGCGCATCCGGAATTCCGTGGCGGAGAAACGGTTGTTTCGCAGAGAAGCTCGCTTGCAAGCGGGGGAAATTCCTTCTCGCATTCGACGACGGTGCGTTTCCTCGACCGTCCGTTTGTCGTCAGCGAATACGGGCACGTTTACTGGAACCGCTACCGTCATGAGGAAGGTTTGCTCTGGGGTGCGGGCGCGGCGTTTCAGGGATGGAGCGGACTGACGCCCCATGCGAACAACGTCGTGAAATACATGAAGAAACTCGAACCGTTCGCGGTTGGCGTCGATCCGATCACCCGCGCGACGGAGCAGATTGCGATGCTCGCGTTTCTGCGCGGCGACGTCAGGGAGGCTTCCGCCGCGATTGAATACGAGATGAAACCGGATTTTCTCTTCTCGTATCATCTCAATACCGGACTGAGCAGTGAGTATTATCAGCTCTGGCCGCTGCTGAAACTCGGCGTTTCGTTCGACGGAAAACGCAGAGCCGTTGATCCGGTGCTGCGTCTCGCGCCATCCCGGACGGGGGCGGTCGGCGGCGGTTTGCTCTATACGGAAAATGAAACTTCCTCCAGACGCGATATTTCCGAAGCGATCGTTGCCGACTTGCGCCGCAAAGGTGTTTTGAGCTCTGCAAACCGCACGGATGTTTCGCGCGGACGCTTCGAGAGCTGCACAGGAGAAATTTTCCTGACGAAGGAGCGCGGGGGTGAGATGACGGTCTCAACGCCGCGGCTGTGCGGAATTGTGAAGAAGACCGACGGCGTCGGGAAAGCCGGTGCGCTGACTGTTCTGAAAAACTCGGTCCCCGCTGCGGTTGCGGCGGCATCGCTGGATGAGCGCGCGCTTCCGGAAAGCCGGAGGATTCTGCTTTTCGCGCTCACCGATGCACGCAGCAGCAACATGAAATTCCTTGACAGGGAGGAGACGCGGATCAAGTACGCCGCAAAAGGTTCGCTTCCGGTTCTGATTAAAACGGGCGTCTTCAAAATCGCGCTTGACCGCTCCGGAGGAAAAATGAAGTGCTATGCGCTGGATCTCTCCGGAAAACGTGTCGGAGAAATTCCGGTGAAACAGGAGGCCGGACGGCTGGTTTTGGAGTTTGATACCGCAAAGACGCCGATTCCCGCAACCTCGTATGAACTTGTCGCCGCGGATTAACTCCGCTTCCTGACTGCGCTTGGCGGATATCCGTAGAATTTGCGGAATTCGGTGGAGAAATTGAGCGCATTCTCATAGCCGGCTGCCGCCGCGGTCTCCTTGACGGAGAGCGCATTCAGACGCAGCATCTCTTCCGCCGCCCGCATCCGCTGTTCGCGGATGTAGCGGTGCGGCGGCATTTTCAGGTATTCGCGAAACAGACGGTTCATGCCGCTCAGACTCATTCCGGCTTCTTTGGCGAGCTCGTTGAGGGGGAGCGGTTTGTCGAGATTGCCGCGGATTTTCCGTTGAATTTCCGCAAGCTCCGGCGGAATTCCGGTTCCCGGCGTGGGCTGAAGCAGTTCATCAAGCAGGCTGTAACACTCTACGGCGATTTCGCGTGCGCTCCGTTTTGCTCCGCTGCAGAGGGAGAGAATCCGTTTTTCCCAAATTCTCCGCGGATCGGATCTGAGGTAGATTCCGCCGCACTGTGCCGCGATGCCTTTCAGCATTCCGCCGCAGAGAATGATTCCGGAGCGTTCGCCTGCGGTTTCTGTTCCGAACTCGCTGTCCGAATGCGGGGGAATGAGAACGAGATCGCCGGCTTCCGTCCGCCACGATTCATCATTGATGCGCAGCAGAGTTGTTCCGGAGTGAATGTACATGATGGTCAGGAATGCCGGATTGATCCGTCTGTGCCAGTCGCCGGGCTGGGAGCGGGTCCGGCAGGCAAGAGAGCAGGAAAGGAAGAATCCGTGTCCTGCAGGGAAGGCGGCAAGGCTCAGTAATTCCCGGCGGATCACGGTGCTGAATCGTTCGTTTTCCGTTTCCCTGTATGTTTTCGCCTCGCGCGGCGCCTGCCGGTAAGGTTGAAGCAGTTTCTGCATGACAGATTTCCAACTGTTTTTTCTTGTTGTGCAAATATAATATAGAATTTGCAAGTTTGAAATTCAAATGTTCTTTGTCTATATTTTCAGAAAACAGGAGATTCCGCATGAACAAACCGAATCCGAAACGTCCTCTCATGATCATCCGTTTCCGCATCGGGCAGGAGCAGCCTGCCGTCTGGGAACGCACCCTCCGAATTCTCAAAGAGAACCGCGCGGCCTGCGATGAAGTCTGGTTCTCGACCGGGCTCGGCACGCCGCCGCTTGAACATCACCGCGAGCTTTCGCGTCTGATGGCGGAACACGCCGCCGAACTTCGCGAACTCGGCATCATTCCAAGCCTTCAGATTCAATCCACGATCGGGCACGGCGACGGCATTACGGGGGCGGTCGACAACTCCGCACGCACATGGGGTGGCTTCACCGGTCCGGACGGAACCGAATGCCGCTATTGCAACTGTCCGCGTCAGCCGGAGTTCCTGCGCTATTACGGGGACGTTGCGCGCATCTATGCCGCATGGCATCCCGGTTCGGTCTGGATCGACGATGATTTGCGCCTAAACAATCACTCTCCGGTCGGTCTTGCCAACGGCTGTTACTGTCCGGTCTGTCTTGCCGCATTTTCCGGGGAAGAGGGGTGCAGTTGGACGCGAGAAGCGCTGGTGGAAGCGATGAGACACGACGATGCTCTTCGTCTCCGCTGGCTTGCATTCGGCGGACGCTCCCTCGGAGAAGCTGCTGCGGTGATTGTCCGCGGTTTTCAAACGGTTTCGCCGGAAACGCGGTTCGGTCTTCAGCATTGCGGAGATCCGGAACGCAACGCCGTGTTTGATGTTCTTATAAAAGAGAGCGGAATGCGGACTGCGTCGCGCCCGGGAGGCGGAGCTTACAGCGACCACGATCCGTATGTCTTTCTGACGAAAGGTTTTGCCATGTCTCACCAGATGTCACGACAGCCCGGCTATGAGGCGCTGGATCAGATTTGTCCTGAAATCGAATCATGTCCGCGGGTCTTCTGCTGCAAGACTCCGCAGGGACACCGCATAGAATCGATGCTTTACCTGGCGCTCGGAATGGACAGTCTCTCATATTTCATCATGGATCCGCTTTACGAGACGCCGGAGTGGTACGGGCGTGAGCTTCTGGCTCCGCTCGCGGCGGAGGCGCCGTGTTACCGGGACTTTATCGCGCACAATGCCGGAACAATGCCGGGCGGACTCGGTCTTGCCGGCTCGTGGTGGCATGTCGACAAAAACGGGCTTCCGGTGGTCGGCATTTCCTGCGCTGCGCATTCACCGTTTGCAAAAGGACGCATGATTGCGAAAACGGATGTGGATTCGCTTGATGATCAAGCTCTTGCATCGGTTCTTTCCGTAGACATTATCTTGGACGGAGAGGCTGTGGAGGCGATCGGAAAACGCGGAATGAGCGACCGGATCGCAGGGCTTCATGCGGTTCCCGTTTCGGGACATGTCTTTGAATTCTATACGGACGATCCGCTGAACGAAGGCTTCGTTGGGAACGGACACTATCCGCTGACGGCGGACCGGATGAAATTTGAGCTGCCCGAAGAAACCTCTGCCCGGGTTGTCGGCGAATACCGCGACCACGGCGGAAAGAGATTCGGAGCTGCATCGCTCCTGCTGGAGCGTCCGGACGGTTCTCGGATTGCGGCGCTCGGCTATTCCGGTTTCTACACACGCTATATTTCTTCCGCGCGCGTCCGTTTCCTGATGCGCATTGCCGACTGGGTGACGCACGGCACGCTTCCCGCTGTGCCGGAAGAACCGGCGCAACTCCTTCTTGTTCCGAGAGTTACGGCGGATGGAAAACTGCGGAGTGTAACCGTTCTGAACACTGTGATCGGTCCGCAGAAGCCTTTCGTTCTGCGTCTGCGCGGAGTGGCGGACGGCGTGACGGGAGCGGAATGGTGCGTGCCGTCTCATGCGCCTCTCAGGGTTGAATTGCGGCGCACGGGGAACGAAGTTCTGGTTTCGCTTCCGGAGATCGCCGCGTGGGATACCGGATGGGTTAAACTGCTTACAGATAAATGACGGTTACTCCGTCGAACCCGGGCGCGCCGATGTCTTCGCCGAAAAAATAGTCGCGGCAGGCGAGTGTGCCGCGTGAAAGCGCCTCGGCGGCTTCATATGCCGGCGTCGCAGAGGTCTGCATGGGCACATACGCTATTGCGAGCGGCGCGGAAGCTCCGGGCAGAGTGCCATAGCGGAAATTACTTTCGTTCTTATTGCGTTCCAAAAAAATTCCTCCTGTCTGTGATGGGAGACCTCATGGCATGATATGCCGCAGACGGAGGAAAAGTCAAATGATGAAGGCAGGCCTGAGAGTGCCTTGCCTGCTTCACCATACAGATG
>URNE01000218.1 GCA_900549045.1 uncultured bacterium
CAAACATTTCTCAGCTTTTTCAAGAGCGGAAAAGAAGAAAAACGAAGAAAAATTTTCCGGAATTTTTCGAGTGTGCCATTGACAACAGGAAAAACGCATGTTATAAGTTTTTTCAAGCAACGTTGCCTCATGATATTTCAAAAATAAAAGGAGAAGCGTATGATGAAATTTGAACCTGAAAAGATCCGCAATTTCGTCGTGGCCGGACACAGCGGCTGCGGAAAAACCTCTCTCTGCGACCTCATGCTCTACAAGGCGAAAGCCGTCGACCGTCTCGGTTCCGTCGATGCGAAAACCAGCGTTTCCGACTTCACGCCGGACGAGCAGGAAAAGCACTCCAGCATCTACACCGCATACATGAGCTGCGAATGGAACGGGTTCCGCTTCTTCTTCTCCGACACGCCCGGATACGGTCCCTTCATCGGCGAAGTCATCCCCGCATACCGCGCAAGCGGCGCGGCGCTCGTCGTCCTTGACGGCGCAAACGGACTCGAAATCGGAGCGGCGCGCGCATTCAAACTCGGCAAAAGCTTCGATATTCCGAAACTCGCCTTCATCAACCGTCTCGACCGCGACGACGCCGACTTCTTCCGCATCGTCGGTCAGCTCCAGGAAGCATACGGCAAAAACGTCTGCGTCCCCATGACCCTCCCCGTCGGGAAGGGCGCGAAATTCGAGCGAGTCGTCAGCGTTCTCGGCGATCCGGCGCAGATACCGGACGACCTGAAAGAATACGCCGCCCGCTGCAAAGAGACGCTCTTCGACACCGTCGCCGAAGCCGATGAAGCGCTCATGGAACGCTATCTCGCCGGAGAACAGCTCTCCGAAGCGGAAATTCTCGCGGGTCTGCACGACGCGCTCAAGGCAGGAACCCTCATTCCCGTTTTCGCCGGAAGCGTGGCAAAAGACATCGGAGTTTCCGAAGTCATGAACGGCATCATCAACATCAGTCAGAATCCGCTGGAACGCACGCGCGTGGCGTCGGACGGCTCCATCGTCAAACCGGCCGCCGACGGTCCCGCCGCCGCATTCGTCTTCAAATCTGTGCTCGATCCGCATGTCGGACAGTTCGCGTTCTTCCGCGTCCTCACCGGAAAAGTCCGCTCCAATTCCGATATTCTCAATCTCAACAACGGCACGAAGGAACACCTCGGACAGCTCATTTTCCTGAACGGCAAAACCCAGATTCCCATTGATGAAGCATGTCCGGGCTGCATCTGCGGCGTGGCGAAACTCAAGGCGACCAAAACCGGAGACACGCTCGGCGAAACGACGGCTTGCAGCATCATGCCGCCCATGACCTTCCCGAACCCCGTCTTCTCCTGCGCCATCGGCGCGGTGCGGAGCGGTGATGAAGACAAGATCATGTCCGGACTCCAGAAGCTCTGCGAATGCGACCCGACGCTTCACGTCGGCGTCAATCAGGAGACGCACGAAACCATCTTCAGCGGCATGGGCGAACAGCACGTCCAGATCGCCCTGCGCCGCCTCCGGGAACTTGCAAAGGTTGAAGTTGCCGTCGCCGCCCCGAAGATTCCGTACCGCGAAGCTATCAACGGCTGCGGCGAAGGTCATTACCGTCACAAGAAACAGTCGGGCGGACACGGACAGTTTGCGGAAGTCTATCTGCGCATTGCGCCGAGCGAAGAGCGTTTTGAGTTTGAAAACGCCGTTGTCGGCGGAACGATTCCGAAGAACTTCATTCCGGCGGTTGAAAAAGGCGTTCAGGAGGCGATGGCGTGCGGCCCGCTCGCCGGATGCGTCGTCGAAAACGTGAAGGTCACCGTTTACGACGGCAAGTTCCACGACGTCGACTCATCCGAAATGGCGTTCAAGATTGCCGCGCGCAAGGCCTTCCGTGAAGCGATGGGCAAAGCGAATCCCGTGCTCCGCGAACCGGTCATGTCGGTCAGAATCTATACGCCGGCGGAGTTCATGGGCGACATTACGGGACATTTGAATCAGAAGCGCGGCCGCATCATCGGCATGGATGCGGAAGACGGCGTTCAGGTGCTCGATGCGGAAATTCCCCTCGCCGAGCTCGCCAAATACGCCACGGAACTGCGTTCCATGACTCAGGGACGCGGCACGTTTGAAATGGAATTCGCCCGTTATGAAGTTGTCCCGCCGAACATCGCGAACGAAATCATCGCGAAGTTCAAAGCAGCCCACGCCGAAGAAGAGGAATAAAACCGGGGCGGAAGGTCGCTCCTTGACAACCCCTCCTTACCGCGGAGGGGTTGATTTATTTATCTGGAATATTCCAGAATCTCGCGCTTGAGAACCTCAAGCGCCTCCCTTTCGGGAAGCGTCGCAATGATTTTTCCGGATTTGAAAATCACAGCTTTGCCGTCGCCGCCCGCAAGACCGATGTCAGCATCGTGCGCCTCGCCGGGACCGTTCACGACACAGCCCATCACGGCTATCTTGCGGAAGCCGATATGACGCCCGGCCCGCTTCAGCGACTGAATGTATTCATAGACCTCGGAAGCGAGTCCGGTCAGGTCAATCCGCGTGCGTCCGCAAGTCGGACACGACACGAATTCCGGTTCCGGCATGCGCAGTCCCGCGGCTTCCAGAATCTGCAGTCCCGCACGGACCTCCTCCACCGGATCGGCGGTCAGACTGACCCGCATGGTTTCGCCGATTCCCTCCAGCAGCAGCGCGCCGATGCCGACTGCGGATTTGATGAGTCCCGTTGCGGGGACTCCCGCCTCCGTAATGCCTATGTGAAGCGGGATGTCGCTCATTTCCGCAAACCGGCGGCAGGCATCAACCGTCGATACCGCCGAACTGGACTTGAGGGAAACCTTAATCTGCCGGAAGCCGTACTGCTCCAGCAGCTTCACCTGCCCGAGCGCAGCCTCGGCAAGCGCCTGCGCCATCGCATCGCGCGGAGCAAGTCCGGCGGCGAGTTTGGAGTCATAAAGTCCATGCGGCAGACTTCCGGAGTTTGCGCCGACGCGGATCGGAACCCCCGCCTCTCCCGCGGCTTCGGCAACGGCACGGACGCGGTCCGCGGAACCGATGTTTCCCGGGTTGATGCGGATTCCGTGAATCCCGGCTTTGACGGCGCCGAGCGCAAGACGGTAGTCAAAATGAATATCGGCAATCACCGGAACCGGCGTTCCGTCGAGAATCTCCGGCAGGGCGCGGAGAGCATCCTCATCGGGAACGGCGCAGCGGACGATGTCGCATCCGGCATGCGCCAGCTCGCGGATCTGCGCAAGAGTCGCCGGAGCATCCGAGGTGCGCGTGTTCGTCATGGACTGAAGCGAAACCGGAGCCCCGCCGCCGATCGCAACGGAACCGACGTTAATTCTTCTTGTCGTTCTGGACATCTTTTCCATCCTTTGCAGGCGCGGCGGCTGCCGGAGCCTTCGATTCGATGCCGATTGTCTCCGGAGCAATCGACCCGATCACCCGGCGGACGTCATAGAACGAAACGTAGAGCATGAACGCAATCAGCAGTCCGATGAAGCCCATCATTATCGGTTCAAGCACCTTTGCCGAAACCGGACGGCGGAAAATCAGTTCCAGAACCGCAAGCAGAATGTGTCCGCCGTCAAGAACCGGAATCGGAAGCAGATTGAAGAGTCCGAGACTGAACGAAACCAGAACCACAAGGCTGAGCCCCTGGATGATCGATCCGCGGTAGACGGAAATGTAAAGGACGCGTCCGATACCGATCGGCCCGTTCAGGTGGCTGGGTTTGATCGTGGTGTGCGCCTTCGTCAGGCCGAGCTTGTTGCCGAGACTGACTCCGAGGCTGCGCAGAGATTTGACGGTCATGTCAATCACATGCGTGAACTGGCTCCACGGCGTCGGATGCGTCAGATAGACGAAATCCACGCCGATCGTGGTGAAGCGGACGAAGCGCGGGACTAGTTCCAGTTCAAGTTCCTTCTCTCCGCGCTTCACAGTCAGCAGAACCGCCTTCTCTCCGAGCGTCGAGGGGAAAAGCGAGGGATTCGCAATCGGCCTGCCGTCCGCCTTGACGATCACATCGCCGGGCTGCAGCCCCGCGGCCTGCGCGGGCATTCCGGGCGAAACTTTTTCAATCTTCATTCCGCCGTCTTTTGCGGTGAACGTGAACCCGATGCGGTAAACGCCGTCGCGTCCCTGAACCTTCATCGGTTCGGGGACGATGTTCGGGATTTCAACCTGTTTGCCATCGCGCTTCACGGTAAGAGCGAACGGCTTGTCGGAATTCATGGAAAGGAAAATTTCCAGTTCATCGAATCCGGCGATCTTCTGTCCGTTCGCGGCGATCACTTCGTCGCCCGCAAGCACTCCGGCCTTCGCGGCGGCGGAGCCGGATTCGGGATAAAGACGCAGCGGAAGTTTCGGACGGAAGAAGGGATAAGCGATCTCATCGACCGGACTGACCGCCTTGTTCACAACCGGACGGTAGGTGACCTGAATCACTTTGCCGCCGCGCTCCACATCCAGCGTCACATCGCCGATGATCGTGAGAATCTCCGTTACGAACTCGCGCCAGGTCGCGTTGAAGGTCTTGCCGTTGAGCTTCAGGATTTTATCCCCTTCGCGCAGACCGGCACGGTATTCCGGACTCTCCTGCTCGATGGTTGCGACTTCGATGGACGACAGCTTCGGCGTCTCCTGCGGCAGTCCGCCGATCCAGACGGCAACCGCGAGAATGAATCCGAAAACGATGTTGAAGACGGGCCCGGCGGCGGCCGCGAGAATACGGTCCACGGGCTTGCCCTTCGGAAGCGGATTGCCGTTTTCATCCTTGGCTTCGCCGGTCGAATCAATCTGCGGAATATCGACGTATCCGCCGAACGGAATCCAGCCGATGCGGTACTCCACGCCCTTGTATTTCCTCCCCCAGATTTTGCGGAATCCGATCGAAAAGGCGATCACATGGAACCCGCG
>URNE01000219.1 GCA_900549045.1 uncultured bacterium
AAGAACTGCAATCCTGGAAATCTGTTTTCCGGCTGGGAGAGCTTCTTGAACTTGCCGCGGCACGGAAACAGGCGCAGTCGCACAACAGACTTTACGGCAATCTGACCTTCAGCCAGAGCCGTGTCTGCATTGCGCTGATCCGTCTGCTGGAAAAGCAGCCGGAAGGCGTGACGCTCAAACAGCTTTCCGCCGAACTGGAGGTGACGCCGGGAGCGGCCTCGGAACTGGTGGAGGAGCTGGTGAAAAAAGGCGTTGTTTCCAGAACCCGAAGTGAAACGGACCGGCGCGCGGTCTGCATCCGGTTCCTGGACAATGTCATGGCGATGCATCGAACCGCTTCCAAAGAAATCGAAAGCACGTACCGCAAAATGCTCGACGTCCTCTCCGCGGAGGAGCTGAGCGAATGGGAACGTTTGCTGGATAAAATTTTGAACAGTTATCAGAAAGGACAGAACTGATTATGTCGTGCAAAATGAACCGTCTGCTTATGACTCTCGCGGTCCTCGGAACGATTTCCGCCCCGCTCAGCGCCCAGCAGAGAGGCCCCGTCCCGACCGTCGCCGTGGAAAAAGCGACTCTCCTGAAAGACACCGAAGTGCGGAAATACGTCGGTCACATCGAAGCGATTCAGAGCGTTTCGCTCCAGGCGCGCATTTCCGGCGTCATCTATGAAATCAAATTCAAAGAGGGGGAACTGGTGAAGAAAGGCGATCTGCTTTTCGTCATTGAAGACACCACCTACCGCGCGCAGGCGCGCTCCGCCGAGGCGACGCTGAATCAGATCCGCGCGGAACTCGAGTATGCAAAGTCTGACTTCGTCCGTCAGGAAAATCTCTACAATAAAAAAGCGGTCTCCCAGGCGGTCTACGAGGAGGCAAAGCGTCTGCTGAAAACCACCGAGGCGAAGCTTTCGCAGGCGGAAGCCCAGGTGCTCGATGCCAACAACTCTCTTAGCTACACGAAGATTTACGCCCCGATCACCGGCATCATCAGCAAAGCGACCTACACGGTCGGCAACTATGTCACGCCCTCCAGCAAGGCGCTTGCGGATATCGTCCAGGTCTCCCCGATCTACACGCGTTTCGCCATCAGCGAGCGCGATTTCCTGAAAAACTTCGGCACGGTTCCCGCGCTCCGCAAAAACGCGCTCGTCCGCATTCAGCTTCCCGACGGACGCGTCTATGCGAAGAGCGGCAAAGTCGTCCTGACCGACAACAAGGTCGATTCTGAGACCGGTTCTCTGACGATGTGGGCGGAGTTCGAAAATCCGGACCGGATGCTGGTTCCCGGCGGTTATGCGACGGTTCTTCTTTCGAGCGCGCTGAACAAGCCGATGCCGGCGGTGAAACTTTCCGCGGTGATCTCGACGGCCCGGGGCAGCCTGGTGTATGTGATCGGCGCAGACAATAAGATCGAGGCGCGTCCGGTTGTTCTCGGTCCCGTCATCAACAACATGCAGGTGATTGAAAAGGGAATCAAGGTCGGCGACACGGTTGTCGTGGACGGCACGCACAAGGCGCGTCCGGGCGGCACGGTGGAGCCGCTTCCTGCGAAGTGAGGTTGAATCATGCTTTCACAAATCTTTATTGACAGACCCAAGCTGGCGATCGTGATTGCGCTCGTCTCCATGCTTCTGGGCGCGATGTGCATTACGAACGTTCCGGTTGCGGAATATCCGGAAATCGCACCGCCGCAGATTATGGTCACCGCCTCCTACCCGGGCGCCAGCGCTGAAGTGATCGCGGACACCGTCGCTTCCGTCATCGAATCGGAAATCAACGGTATCGAAGATATGATCTACTTCAGCTCGACGTCGGACAACAGCGGCAATTATCAGCTTTCGATCACCTTCAAATCCGGGACCGATACCGATATTGCGCAGGTCAACGTTCAGAACGCCGTGCAGCGCGCGGAGCCGACTCTCCCCGCCGAAGTCAAGGCGCTCGGCGTGCAGACCATCAAGCGTTCCACCGACATTCTCGGCATGTACGCGTTCACGACCGACGGTTCCGAGCTGAACCTGCTTGAGCTCAGCAACTACATCAAAATCAACGTCCGCGACGAACTTGCGCGTATCGACGGCATATCGTCGTGCCAGATCTTCGGCGAGCGTTCCTACAGCATGCGCATCTGGCTTGATCCGCTTCGCATGTCCGCGCTCAACATCAAGCCCGCGGACATCTCCGCCGCGATTGGGGATCAGAACATTCAGGCCGCCGCCGGAACGGTCGGCGCGGAAAACAGCAACGAGTACATTCAGCTGAAAGTCAACGCCCTCGGCCGTCTCAAAACTCCGCAGGAGTTCGAGGACATCATCGTCAAGGTCGGGGAAAACGGCGTCGTGACGCGCCTGGCGGACGTCGCCCGCATTGAACTCGGTTCGGAAAACTACTCCGACAGCAGCATGTTCAACGGCAGACCGTCCATCGCTCTGGCAATCTACCGCAACGACGACGCGAACGCAAACAACGTCGTCGCCGAAGCGAACGCCAAGCTGAAAGAGCTCTCCCGGCGCTTCCCGAAGGGTGTGAGCTATGTCATGGGCTACGATCCGACCGAATACATCCGCACCACGATGAAGGAGATTATCGAAACGCTGATCATCACCTTCCTGCTCGTGGTCGCCATCACCTACGTTTTCCTGCAGGACTGGCGTGCGACCCTGATTCCGTCCGCCGCAATCCCGGTCTCCCTGATCGGCACGTTCATCTTCCTCGTGCCGCTCGGTTTCTCGATGAACGTTCTGACGATGTTCGCGCTTATTCTGGTGATCGGTTCGCTGGTGGACGATGCGATCGTCGTGGTGGAAAACTGTATGCGGATCATTGAAGAGGAGAAGCTCCCGCCGAAAGAGGCCGCATCCAAAAGCATGCATCAGATTACGGGCGCCGTCATTGCGACAACCCTGGTCATCGTCGCCATCTACGCCCCCGTGGCGTTCTATGGCGGTATGGTCGGAACGATTTACATTCAGTTCTCCGTGACGATGTGTATTGCGCTCTGTCTCTCGACGGTTAACGCTCTGACGCTGAGCCCGGCTCTCTGCGGCATGCTGCTGCGCCCGTACAACCCGGACAAGCCGCGTGTCTTCCGCTGGTTCAACACCGGACTCGACTGGACGCGCAGCGGCTATCTGAAGTTCTCCGGATTCCTTGCCCGCAAAATGATCATCACCGTCATTCTGATGCTCGGCGTCCTGGCTGCGAACTACTGGCTCTTCAACCGCATTCCCGGCGAATTCCTGCCCCACGAAGACAAGGGCGCCGCGTTCTGCGACATTGAACTGCCCCCGGGCGCAACGCTCGCCAGGACCAACGCCGTTCTGGATGAAACCTACAAGATCGTCAAGGACATCAAAGGCGTCAAGGATGTGATCACCGTCAGCGGATTCAGCTTCATCGGCGGCAACGGCGAAAACGTCGGTCTGGTCATTGTCGTGTTCGATGACTGGAGCAAACGCAAAACGCCGGATCTTCAGCTTGGTTACATGACCAACGTCATGCGTCAGCGTCTAGCCCGGATTCCCTCGGCGAAAATCAACGTCTTCACGCCGCCCGCGATCATGGGACTTGGCGCGACCGGCGGTGTTTCATTCATGCTTCAGGCGACCGGCAATCAGACTCCGACGGAGCTTGCCGATACGCTGTGGAACTTCCTCGGCGAGTTGAACAGAGAGCCGGAAACGCTCTATGCGTTCAGCGGTTACAACGCCGGAACGCCGCAGCTTTATCTGAATCTCGACCGCGTGAAAGCTGAAGCGCTGAACATTCCGGTCAGCCGCGTGTTCACCACCCTTCAGGCAAAACTGGCGTCGATTTATATCAACGACTTCAACCTGTTCGGCAAAACCTACAAGGTGAAGATGCAGTCTGAAGCCGCGGAGCGTTCCACGCTTGGCGACATCACCCAGATTCTTGTGCAGAGCAACAGCGGGAAGATGGTTCCGCTGAGCGCGATCGCCGACGTCTCGTACATCGTCGGACCGCGTCAGATCACGCGATTCAACCAGTACATGTCCGCAAGCGTGAATGCCCAGGCGAAGCAGGGATACACCAGCGGAGACCTGATGCGCAAGATTCAGCAGCTCGCCGATGCAAAGCTCTCGAAGGACTACAAGATTTCGTGGACGGAAATGAGTTATCAGGAGCGCGGCAACGAAGGCAAGCTGCTGGCGCTTATGACCTTTGCGCTTGTGTTCGGATATCTGTTCCTGGTTGCTCAGTATGAGAGCTGGGCGGTTCCCGTCCCCGTCATGGTTTCGGTCGCGTTCGCCACGCTCGGCGGTGTGATCGGACTGATGATCGCGGGAATAGCCCTGAACATTTACGCGCAGCTCGGTATGATCATGCTGATCGGACTTGCCGCGAAGAACGCGATTCTGATGGTCGAGTTCTCGAAGCAGGAGCGCGAAGCCGGACACACGATTTACGATGCCGCTCAGGCCGGCGCGAAGCACCGTTTCCGTGCGGTGCAGATGACCGCCTGGTCGTTCCTGATCGGCGTGTTCCCGATGGTGATCGCAACAGGCGCTGGTTCGGGAAGCCGTACGGCAATCGGTGTTTCGACGTTTGCCGGAATGCTGCTGGCAACCCTGGTAGGCATTGCGTTTATCCCAGCCCTGTACGTAATCTGCCAGACCATCTGTGAAAAAATCAGCAGGCCGAAACTGAACGGTGCCGATCCGCTCAAGTAACGCTTGGCTGTGCCCGTAAGCGGAGCCTCCGGAGGATGCAAGTCCTTCCGGAGGCTTTTTTCATGCCTGGATATGCGGCGTGCATATAAAAAAAGTGCCCGGTACCGAGAGGGGTCGGTACCGGGCTGCAACAAAGGAGAGAGTA
>URNE01000220.1 GCA_900549045.1 uncultured bacterium
AAAGGTTCCCTCTTAATATAATCATTCGTAAAAAAAAATCAAGCCCGCATTTGTGCTTGCGGGCTTGAATAGGGACGGTTTATTTTATGAGTTCCACCTTGACGTCGTCGATCAGAATTTCGGGAATCCGCGTTGAAAATGCAAGATTTGCCATCGGGACTGCGGCGGAGGCGAACTTTTTCAGATCGGTCGGGTAGACGATCTCAAAAGCGTATTCCTTCCATTCGGTTTCGATTGCGCACTCCTTGCGGATGATGTTCTGCGGAGGCGTCTGGGTGACTCTTTCATTGAAGGCATTGAAGATGAAGAGCATCGTGCCGTTTCCGGAGCCTTTTGCCCAGAACGAGATCTTGTATTTTGCTCCGGGGACCATCGGGAAAACGGCGGACTGAATTGCCGCGGAATCCATTCCCTTGAGCGTCAGCTTCATGCTCTTGTCGCCGTTGATGAAATCGGATTTCACAATGTCGGCGGCGAATTCCTTCTGTTTCCAGGAACGGATCCAGAACCCGGGGAGCGTGTTCTCATTTTCGAAATCCTGCGTGAACCCGTTCTCGTAATCCGCTTTGGCAAGTTCGGCGAGTTTGATGTTGCGGATCTGGAGTTTCTGGGCGAACGGCGGACGGACATAGATGGAGAGGCGGCCGGAGCTGTTTTTGCCGGTGTGGAAGTAACGGCGGTTGAGATTCCAGTCCTTGCCGACCATGAACTTCGGGTAAACGGTTTGTTCCATGGCGAGCATGTACTGGACCATGCCGTTGTTCTCGACGTTTTCGCCCTTGGCTTCCCACTCGATTGCGTAGAAGGTTTCGGGCTTGAGCTCCGGCATGATCAGCATGAGATGCGCATTGTGCTTCAGGTCGGCGGTGCGCTCGACGGCATATTCGCCGTTATCGAGCTTCTTCCATTCCATCTGCGGCTGAACCTTGAATTCGACGGGTGTTTCCGCGAAGAGTGCGGCTCCGCAGAAGAGTGCGGAAAGAATCAGTTTGTGTTTCATTGTGTCTGCTCCTTTTTGTTTATTTGAAGTTGATGATTCCGAATGCAAGACGGTTGCGGAACGGAGCGGGTCCGTTGGCCCAGCACGATTCGCGGAGAGTTTTCCCGGAAGGCTCCGCATCGTCGATTTTGATTTCAAATCCGATTGCGCCGCTGTTCAGCGGAAGCAGATTTTCCGGAATGGAAAGCGCGAGGCTGTATCCGCTCTTTTCCGTTTTGATTTCAAGCGGAAGATCAATGATGGAGATCTTCCCGTCATGATTCATGTAATGGATCTTTTTCTGCCGGGGGAGAACGAACAGGCGGAACACGTTTTTCGTGTGCTTCTCTGGATGCTCCAGTGCGGAGGTGAACGGCGCGCGGTCGAAGAAGAGTTCCACACAGTCCTGCTCCCAGACCGGACGGCCGCCGGGTGCGCCGGAATCGGTGGAATCCCTGACGCCGACCGTGACGCGGGTCTCTTTTTCCGTCCGCCCGATTTTGAAGGTGAAGGGAGTCGAATCCCCGTGGCTTACGCTCAGTTCAGTTCCGGCTTCTGCCGCGGGAACGGCGGTCGTTTCGAGCGGGAACCGGACGAGCTTTCCATCGGCAAAGAGACGCAGGATGTTTTTCGCTTTGGCGTCCTTTACCTTCACGCGGAAACGGAGAACGGCGGCTTTGTTCGCCTCGATGCGGAAGTCCTGAATGCCGTCCGGCGCCTTGAAACGTCCGCCGAGTCCGGCTTTGCCTTCGATCGCGCGGTTCCCCGTGTTGTGGATCGTGACGAACAGATCCGTGTTGCCGTTTTTGTCTTCGACGAGACGCGCGGCCGGGCTGGCGATGAGATTCCGTTCCATTTTGATGCTGAGTTTTTTCAGCGTATCGCCGAAACTCCTTGCTCCGTCTTTCGGCTGGAGGTAGAACGGCGCGGCGGTGAGACGGTGCTCGCCGGACTGAAGCGGGTTGCCGAACATGTCCATGACGGCGAAGCCGGAGAAATCGGCGGAGAGATCGCGGCGGGAACCGTAGTTCCAGATTGCGGCGATTTCACGTCCGTCGCGGGTGTATATGTAGCAGATGACGCCGTTCGGATAGCGGATTTTCCCCGCCGGCTTTGCTCCTTCGAAGAAGCGTGCGAGCGGGTTGTAGGCGATGCCGATGGCGTTGAACGTTCCGTCGTATCCCTGGGAACCGTTTCCGGTCTTGAAGTTTGCACTCATGTCTTTCTTCCAGATTCCGTTGAGGTGTGCGGGACAGCTCTGTTCCACGCCTTCTCCGAGGTCGATCAGGAAGCGGGCCGCCGCGTGGTGCGGCTGATAGACCGAAGAGGTGTAGCCGTCTGAGAAATCCGCCGCGGCGAGATAGTAGAGCTCGGTGTTCCAGAGTTTGGCTTTGGTCATCGGACTGATTGCTTTCTGAAAACCTTCAATCTGTTCATCCGCGGGGCTGGGTGAGCTGATCTGCGGGGTGAGATAGGGATGAAAACTGATGGCGTCGCAGTATTTGTCTCCGCCGCTCTTCAGCCCCTTCTCAACGAAGTCGCTGATGCTGTCGCCCTTGTCGCTGGTGGAGCAGAAGGCGATGATGTAAGCATCCGGAATCTCCTTGCGCAGCTCTTCGCTTGCGATTTTAAGGTATTCCATGTAGCGGTTGATATCCATGTAGAACTGCGCTTCGTTGAAGAGTTCGAAGAGACGGATTTTGCCTTTTACGCGTTTTGCATATTCGCGGATGAAGCGGCGGAATTCATCTTTCGGCGGATAATGAAGTTCGTTTCTGCCGATTTTCGCCTCTTCGCAAAGCGGGAGCAGCCAGTTGCCGAACTTATAGGTTTGCCAGCCGTATTTGCGTTTGGCAAAGTCGGAGTTCAGAGGAACGGCGAGCATTTCAATGTTGTATTTCCGGTACAGCGGAAGATCGAAGTCCAGCTTGTCGGTGTTGTATTTCCCCTTTTCCGGTTCAAAGATGTACCAGCTGCCGATGGTGTATCCCGTATCGTGCGAGCGGAGAAGGCGCACGCCGAGACGCGAGAGCAGGGCAAGTCGCTCCTCCGGGTTTACGTTGACTGCGGGATAGACCTTCTCCATATTCTTCAGCAGACGCGTATCGGTTCCTCCGTTGAAGCCGACGACGGCGTCATGCGCGGGGTCGAGTTTGCGCGGAACATACTTGCCCGCAACGGAGACGTTGCCCTGATATTCGCGGATGCCGGGAAGGTCGGATTTCAGAGAGAACGCGCCGATGCGGTCGGTCTTGTACGTAAACGGAAACTCCCTGCGTTCACCAGGGGCGAGCCTGACGTCCGCTTCAAAGACGGTTTTCGTTGTCTTGAAGTAGTCGTCGACCGTCCGGACCGGAATTTTTGCCGCGAACGGTTTTCCGGAGGTGTTGCGGACAAAGAGTTTGCCGTGAACGGCGTCGCCGAGATCATACAGAATCCTGTCGACTTCATATCCCGCTTCGATTCCCTTGAACTCGTCGTTCTCTCCGGCAAGCGAAATGCGGATGTCGTCAAGCCAGACGCTTCCCTGCTGGTTCGCCGGACGGATGAAACGGATGATATAGCTTCCGCTCTGATTCTTTTCCGTCTTGATAGTGTAGGAATACTTTTTCCACTCTTTGCTCAGATGGAAAGATCTGTGAACGACGTTGATCGGAATGTGCGGAGCGCGGAATTCGGTGCGCGGCTGAATGTCGCCGTCTCCGTCGGTCTTTGCGTAAAAAGAGATGTTGACTGTTGCATTCGCAGGAAGGTTGAACTCGCGGCATTCGAGCGTGTATCCCTCCTGATGCGGGTTGTCGATCCGCAGGGAGAATTCTCCTTCCGCTTTGGTCGAGCGGTCGAGAACGGGCAGATTGGTTTCGAGCTTCGGGTTGACTTTCGGCCGGAAGTTGCGCAGGATGGAATATCCGCATTTCCCGAGTTCAAAGGAGCCGTTGTAGAAGAGGTTTTCCGCATGCAGACTTCCTGCGAGCAGAAGCATGGACGGAGCCAGCAGTTTTGTGATGTTTCTCATGTATGATCCTTTTTTTGCAAAGAGAGTCTTATTCGTCGACGCTTGCGCCGCCGTTGTGCCAGTCGTTGTTCAGGAATCCGCGTTTTTGCACGTCGTAGAGCGGATTGGGGTTGTAATTGGCTTTGAACCCGTAGGTTGCGACATGCCCGTCCGCATAGGCGACGTTTGCGCTTCCCGGAATACCGGTGAATCCGGATAGGTAGTTGAAATTCGCCGTGTCATTGATTGCTCGCGGATCTCCGCCGCCGTGACGGTAGTAGAAGGTCAAGACGGATTCGACTTCAAGGAATTTCTGCAGTGAGTCCGCCGCAAGAATGGTTTTTGAAGCGGAAGCAAGTTTTGTGATTTTGTGCATCGGGAATCCGCCGGATCTGCCCATGAGATAACGGTTGCCGACATAAGCGGAAGCTGTGGAGGCGTAATAGTTCGCATTGCTTCCCTCGGCAGTTCTCCAGTTTGAATACGCCGGACAGCGGAACGACGAAGTTTTCTTTACATCAATGCATTCTGCGGCGTTTTTCCCGTGTTTTGCTCCGTAGGGGACGAGTTTGCCGGTCCAAAATCCGGCGGAAGCCCAGATCCCGCTTCCGTTGCCCCAGAGATCATTCGTGCAAATGGGAACGACCCAGTCGTCGTTGTCGCCGTTGTATCCGGCGGAGGCGAGCCCGATGGTCTTCAGATTTGCCTTGCATGAGATGTCATATCCCTTTTCCCGTGCCGAGTTCAGCGCAGGCAGGAGCATCCCGGCAAGGATGGCAATAATTGCAATTACGACCAGGAGTTCTATAAGCGTAAAATTCATTTTCCCGGCAGGCGGATGTTTTCCGGTCTTT
>URNE01000221.1 GCA_900549045.1 uncultured bacterium
ATTCCCTCCGGCGGCTCGTTCTTCACCAGTTGTGGCATGCATCCACATCATAGAAATTCAGTTTCTCAATGTACGGAGTCGCTTCAACGCGGTCCTGCTGATCTTCTGTCACAAGACGCAGCGGACCGGTGGCTCCGCCGTCGCCCCAGCGGTCGAATACGTGAATCGTAATTGTGTTTTCTCCGCCGAAGCGAATCAGTTCGGACGGAACGGCATACTCGCGAATCGCTGAATACGGATTTTTCGAATTACGGGAATTCGTTTCGCCGATCTTCACGCCGTTGAAATACGTGATGTCCTCATCGTCGACCGGTCCGCCGATCAGACGGATTTTGTGTTTTTTCCAATCCGCGGGGACCGTGACTTTGACACGGATCCATGCCCAGCCGTCATAGGGTTTCTTGAGGTTCGCGGGCGCATTCGCCGGATACTGATAATGCGGATTGCGCTGCATGAAGCCCTGTTTCTCCCATGCAGTACCGAGTTTGTACGGTTTGAACCCTTCCGTATCCGTCAGCTTGCCGTCGTTCTTCCAGTCAAGCTTGAGCGAACCGTCAACAAGCTCAATGCCGTCCAGTTTCGGAATCACCGTGTTGTGACGCAGACGCAGATGATTGAAGAATGTCAGATTCTTTTTGAACGGGAGATTCAGGTTCGCAAAGAGTGTGCTCCATGCACGGGTCATCTTCTCCCGATTCCAGAAGCCCTCTTCCAGCTGATCCGGAGCCGCACCGAGAACGATAACCGCTCCGCCGGCCTGGAAATCATACCGGGCAAAAACCGCCGGACTGGTCGCAACCAGTTTGTCGGGCGACGACACCACGTTCCATTCGCGCATCGTGCGGAAATAAAAATCCGCCTCGGTCATGCCGGAGAACATCGGATCGCCCGATGGAATTTCCAGACGGAATGCGCGTTTTTTCTCCCATCTCAGAGGAACCGGCAGCAGATCAAGCGGAGCGCCGGGCAGACAGATCACCGTTCCCTGGCAGTACGGATTGCCGGAAAGATATTCCGCCAGATTTCTGCGGAACGCCTCGCGGTCTTTCTCCGGAACCGGATTCCGTCCGATGATGACAGCGCCCTGCTCGCGGAACCCGGCGGGATTCTCTCCCTTCCGGTATTCCAGTCCGAACTGTTTCAGAAGCGCTTCGCCATCCGCATCGCCGTAATACATCACGGTCTGCTCGGAGACGGGAAGGAACGGCTTGGCAAGCTCGGAGAGCATATTGTCGACCAGCCGCGTCGCAACGGGGTCAACTCCGTAGCGCGAAGTGACGTCGAGCTGACAGAACAGCAGGTATGCGCGCTCGCATTTGTATTCCATCAGCGCGGAGAACATGAGGTTGAATACGCAGTCGACGATCGTTTTGAATGCGCCGAATGAAGGTTTCCGGATGACGTTTCCGGCGACCATGCCGCCGTTCCCGATTTTCCATTTGGCGCGCGGATAGTGGTAAGTCGTGTTCGGATCGCTGACAACTTTCGCCGGACGCGTATCCGAGGACCCGCGCCAGTTCCGGAAATCCGCATCCTTCAATCCCTGAACATACGGGCTTGCCGCCCGGCGGATGAACGCTTCACGCGCACTCGGTGACTCAAAGACCAGGTTGCCGAGATTGCAGGGCTGCTGTTCAAAGATCAGAACTTTTCTGCCTAGACGGAAGCCGCTGCGCTCTTCCATTTTACGCAGGAAATCCACTCGCTTTTCACCGAGGGCATCCTGTCCGATGATAATCAGACGGTACGCTTCCGCCTCCTCAGCGGTCGCGATTCTGCGATACGGAAAACCGGCTTTTTTCAGCAGTGCCTCCGTCTTGCCGGCGGGATCATAGAGTCCTGCCGGTTCGGCATACGTATAATCCGGCTTTGCATACCGCGGGAAGATCTGGACATCGAAACGGTCGGTATCATAGGCTTTGCCGTCGACAAAAACGTCGAGCAGGATTTTTCCCTCCGTGCGCGCCGCAACTTCGGGGGCGACAAGGCGGAACGGGAGCTTCAGAATTGCGCCGGGCTCCGAGGACGCTTCGATTTCTCCGCGGTCAACCACTTCGCCGCCTGCCACAAACTTCCAGCAGAGACGCAGATTCTGTTTTGTCATGCGGTCGTTGACGACAACCGCGCTCTTCTCGAATTCCTCTTTGGAGAAGAAGGCATGATCCTTGTTCGTGAAATCAGCGGCTTTTCCGCCGATGAAGACGCGCAGCGGAGCGAACTCGTGCTTCATCAGAGCCCCGATCTCCTCCAGATGCATGTAATCTGGAGCAAGCGCCCGCGCCCGGACATTGTCGGGACGCATCCCGGCGGATTTGATGTCGTTGTCGATTCCCCAGATCATCGACTGATGCCGGCCGGGTCCCCAGATGCGGTACGCTTCCGCAAGATACGTGAAGTCTCCGAGCGCAG
Source organism: uncultured bacterium (assembly GCA_900549045.1). GTDB lineage: Bacteria > Verrucomicrobiota > Lentisphaeria > Victivallales > UBA1829 > UBA1829. The sequence continues at coordinate 2,410 of URNE01000221.1, forward strand.
AAACATCGTACGCACGCCACGCACGGACGACGCGGCGGTACATCTCCCCGGAGGCGAGGAAGTAGTTTTCCGAACGCGGCGCATAGGGTGCCTTGCGGAGGGGATTTGTGAACTGCGCCGGACTCTTTTCATTCCGGTAAACCGCATCGCCGAAGAAACGGGCGGCATGCTCTGCAGTCATATTGTATCCTTCCGGACCGTCGAAGTAGAAGAACTGCGGCGGATAGGGGAACCCGGATTCGACCGTCATGAGCGGCTGGGAGTGATTCGCCGACCAGATTTTCGGCCAGTCCTCCTGCTCCTGAAGCGGAGTTCCGAACGACTGGTAGTTCATCGAACCGAAAATCTTCCCCATGTTTCCGCCCGCATGCGGGAAGCATTCCCGGCTCGGATCAAGTGAACGCATGACCTTTTCCGCATAGGCGGCAAGACGGCGTTCGCGTTTGGTCCGTTCGAGCGGCGGATCGTATTCCGTGTTGTTCAGATAGTAGGGGTCCTGTCCGGCGGCATAACCGCAGCCGTTGAAACAGGTGTACCACATCAGGATGTTCGGGTGACTGCCGTAATACTCCAGAAAGCGTTCCACGCCCTCCTGATAGACCGTCCTGTCCTCGTTTTCAAAGAACGGCATGGGATAGAAGTTGTAGAGCCCCTGCCGGTCGCACTCCTCCAGATAAGCCGGCGTGTAATACGGCATCACCGTGCGGTACTGCATGACCGAGGGGTTGAAACGGACAGTGTCATAGTTGATGTTCTTTATGCTCGCGACATACTGCGCGATTGCGCGGGGATTCGCAAAGTACATCTGCCAGCCCTCGAATCCGGGCGAAGTCAGCATCCGGTAACGCACTTTTTTCCCGTTCAGACGGAATTCTCCGTTTTCCACCCACGCCTCGCGGAAACCGAACTTGCGGTCCGGAAGCGCATCCGCTGTCTTCCCGTTCACCGTGAGCGTCACACGCTGCGTATAGAGATTCGGAGAGGAAGCATCCCACAGAACCGGATTGTTCCAGGAATCTTTAAAAACAATCCGCTGCTCCGGTGCACCCGTCAGACGGAATTTTTTCGTAAAGACTTTTTCATCATCCGCGCGTTCGAAACGGAAGGAGAGAAGAGCCTCCCCCTTCACGCGCTGCGGATTCGCAACCGTCGTCCGCAACTCCAGAGTTTTATTGCGGAACGAGGGAAGCGCAACCGTGCTTTTTACAAAGACGGGCGACGGGGCGCTTTCCAGACGGACGTCCCAGACAGTAACAGCCCAGCTGTCCTGAAGTCCCGGCCAGTCACGCCAGAACATGCGGATCGGGCGTTCCACGAAGATGCTCAGAACATTCTCCTTCTCAAGCAGAGAAGTCACATCTATGCGGCGCGCGTTCGGAACCGCGGCAAAATGCTTGAACTCCTGCTGAAACGAATCAATCAGTTTCCCGTTCAGATAAACACGTCCGTAATCGGCGGCAAGATTGTCGAAATTCAGGAAAATGCGTTTCCCCTTCCACGCCTCCGGGACGGTGAATGTGCGCTGATACCAGTCCGCCGTTGTGCGCGGACCGCCGGGAACGACAAAGCCTTCCAGCTTCCCGTTCTTCTCTCGGTAATGTTTGAAATAAGAGGAACGGCGGCTGCCCGGAACCCGCGAATAGTGCTGCTCCTTCGGGAGGACGGGCGCATAGGAACAGCTGTCGTCCTCGTAAATCCGCCACAATCCGTTCAGCGAAACCGTTTCGCGGACACTTTGGCGGATGTACTCGGCATCGTCAAGGCTCCAGAGCTGTTTTTCAAGCGCCGTCTGCGCTTTGCGCTTCAGCGGAGCAAGTTCGGATTCGCCCGGTTCCGCTGAAACAATCGTGACGTCCTCAACGGTACGGACGGATTCCAGCCCTCTCCACCCGCCGGGAATTTCAAGCATTCCCTGAAACGCGTCGTCAAACCAGATTTCCATCCGTGAACCTTCGGGTCTGAAGCCGATTTTCAGCGGGCGGGTGAGGTTGAACACATACGGAGATTCGAGCTGTTTTCCGCCTCCGCTCAACACAAGTTTTCCGGAAGTTCCCATCGAAGAAACTGTCACAAGCGTTTTGCCGCTTTTGAGCGCCAGCAGCGGCGCCGAACTCGGCAGCCGTTTGATGCGGCCATAAAAACGGAGCTCTATTTTCCCGTTCGCCTGCTGAATTCCGGAAAGAGGAACCTCATTCATCGCTTTTTTATTTCCGCCGAGAAAATCCGCAAGGACTTCCGCATCGGAAAGACGGGTATCGTAAATCTTCAGATTGTCGTATGCGCCTTCCGCGACTTTCGCTTTGAAGCGATCGCCGCCCCCGGTTCCGAGCCACGCATTCCACGGAGCTTTGCTGCTGTAAGCTCTCTCCTTCCACGCCTCCAGCGCGCGATGCCCCGCAAGT
>URNE01000222.1 GCA_900549045.1 uncultured bacterium
GTTGATTCCGATAATATAATACCAGTTCAGATAAACCGCCAGTTTTTCCGCAAAAATTTTCAGATCAATTTCGCGTTTTGTCTGTGCAAGCAGGGAGGTCGCGGGCTGTCCGATCGATGCCAGTGCGGATTCGGGGAGGTTGACATTGACTCCGATTCCGCAGATGATTCCCGCGAGAGCGCCTTTGCGGACGACGCCTTCACAGAGGATTCCGCTGAGTTTGCGGGAACCGATGAAGATGTCGTTGGGCCATTTGATGTAGGCCCCGTGTCCCGGAACGACGTCGTTGAGCACCGAGAGAACGGCGAGCGAGGAGACCATTGTCGCATGGAACGGTTCGCCGAAGAGTTCCTTCATCACAAACGACGCATAGATATTTCCGCGCGGGGAGAGCCACTTGCGTCCGAGCCTGCCGTGTCCGGAGGACTGGGTTTCGGCGAGGACGAGAGAGCCGTCGTGCAAAGAATCGAAGTTCTTTGCCGCGTAGGTGTTTGTGGAATCAATTTCCGTCAAGTAAAGAATTTTGTCCATGGTCGTTGGTGTTACAAAAAAACGCCGAATGCGCGGGATAAGCGCATCCGGCGGGATTCCGGATGATCGATCCGGCGGATCACTTACTTGGAGAGACGCTCTTCAAGCTGTGCAAGCTGGTTCGCGAGCTCCTTCGGGAGACGGTCGAACTTCTTGTAGTGTTCCTTGATCATTTCGACTTCCTTCTTCCATCCTTCGATGTCGAGGGAGAGCAGCTGCTTCATGTCGTCTTCGGTGACTTCATTTTCGATGCCGGTGCGGTCGATGGCGTCCACGGTCGGCATGTAACCGATCGGGGTTTCGACAGCCTTGCCTTCACCGTCGCAGCGTTCGAAGATCCACTTGAGGACGCGGCTGTTGTCGCCGAATCCGGGCCAGAGCCACTTGCCTTCCGGGGTCTTGCGGAACCAGTTGACGCAGAAGATCTTCGGGAGCTTGGCACCGGCATGTTTGCCGATGTCGAGCCAGTGCTGGAAGTAGTCGCCCATGTTGTAGCCGCAGAACGGGAGCATAGCGAACGGGTCGCGGCGGACGGTTCCGGCCTTGACGTCGAGCGCGGCGGCGGTCACTTCGGATCCGACGGAGGAGCCGATCATCACGCCATGTTCCCAGGAGAGGGACTGGTAGACGAGCGGGAGGGTGGACGGACGGCGTCCGCCGAAGAGGAATGCGTCAATGGGAACGCCGGCAGGGTCTTCCCAGTTCGGGGCGATCGCGGGGCAGTTTTTGGCGCGTGCGGAGAAACGGGCGTTCGGGTGAGCGGCCTTGACCGGCTTGCCTTCGGCATCGGTCTGACCCATTTCCCAGACATTGCCTCTCCAGTCGATGAGTTTTTCGCCCGGCTTGAGGGGAACGTCGATGCCTTCCCACCAGATGTCGCCGTTTTCACGGAGAGCGCAGTTGGTGAAGATGGTCTCTTTCGCGCAGGAGAGCATTGCGTTCTTGTTGGACTTCATGGAAGTTCCGGGAGCGACGCCGAAGAAGCCGTTTTCCGGGTTGATGGCGTAGAGTTTGCCGTCGTTGCCGAACTTCATCCATGCGATATCGTCGCCGATGGTTTCGACTTTCCAGCCCGGGATGGTCGGGATGAGCATCGCGAGGTTGGTTTTTCCGCAGGCGGACGGGAATGCGCCGGTGACGTACTTGACTTCGCCCTTCGGGTTGGTGAGCTTGAGGATGAGCATGTGCTCGGCCATCCAGCCTTCGTCGCGGGCCTGGACGGTCGCGATACGGAGAGCGAGGCATTTCTTGCCGAGGATGGCGTTGCCGCCGTAACCGGAGCCGAAGGACCAGATTTCACGGGTTTCGGGGAAGTGCGCAATGTATTTCTTGTCCATCGGGGCGCACGGCCAGACGCCGTTGTCCTTGGCGCCGTTTTCGAGCGGCTTGCCGACGGAGTGGATGCAGGGGACGAATTCGCCATCGGTTCCGAGGACTTCGAGGACCTTGTTGCCGACGCGGGTCATGACGTGCATGTTGATCACAACATAAGCGGAGTCGGTGATCTCAATGCCGATTTTGGCGATGTTGGAGCCGACGGGACCCATGGAGTAGGGGATGACGTACATGGTTCTGCCGTGCATGCAGCCCTTGTAGAGAGCTCTCATTTCGGCTTTGAGCTTGACGGGGTCGATCCAGTGGTTGGTCGGACCGGCGTCTTCTTCTTTTTCGGAAGCGATGAAGGTACGGGCTTCAACGCGGGCGACGTCGGACGGGTCACTGCGGAAAAGGACGCAGTCCGGGCGGAGTTTGGTGTTGAGTCTGGTTGCGAGTCCGGCTTTGACGAGTTCGTCACAGAGACCGTAATACTCGGTGTTGGTGCCGTCGCACCAGTAAATGGCATCCGGCTCGCAGAGCTCGGCCCATTCCTTGACCCAAGCCACGAGTTTTGCGTGGTTCGGGGCGGCGTTCAATTCTTTTGTCATGAATAAACCTCCGGTTAGAGTTGTTTCTTCTTGAATACGCGGTACTATACAGCCAAAACTCTCTTTTTTCAAGTGTTTCCACAATCCTTTTTTGATTAAAAGTTGATTTGTGAACGGAATCACAGCCGGGCGTCTGAAATAAAACGCCCGCCGCAGGGGTGGGCGGGCGTCGGGAACGGACGTCAGTTTTTCCAGTAGGGGGAGATTTCACGCAGACGCGCGATGACGGGCGGAAGTTTTTCGAGCACGAAATCCACTTCCTCCCCGGTGTTGTAGCGGGAGAAGCTGAATCGGATGGCGCCGTGGGCGGCGGTGTAGGGAACGCCCATTGCGCGCAGAACGTGAGAGGGTTCCAGACTGCCGGTCGTGCAGGCGCTGCCGCTCGAGGCGCAGATCCCGTACATGTTCAGAAGCATCAGAATGGATTCACCTTCGATGTATTCGAAGGAGATGTTGCTGGTGTTCGGGAGACGGTGCTCGACGTCGCCGTTCAGACGGGTCGAGGGGAGCTGCAGAAGTGCGGTTTCAAGCTTGTCGCGCAAGGCTTTCACCTTCGTGTTTTCGGTTGCGAAATTGGCTTTTGCAAGTTCGGCGGCTTTTCCGAGGGCGACGATGCTCGCCACGTTTTCGGTTCCCGCGCGGCGGCCGCGCTCCTGGTGTCCTCCGATGATGAAGGGATGGAAGCGGACGCCGCGTTTGACGTAAAGTGCTCCGACGCCTTTCGGGGCGTGGAGTTTGTGTCCGGAAAGACTCAGCATGTCGATCGGCATGTTTTTCAGGTCCATCTGAACCTTGCCAACGGCCTGAACGGCGTCGGTGTGGAAGAGGGCGCCCTGGCTGTGCGCGAGTTCGGCGAGTTCCGCGACCGGGTAGATGTTTCCGATTTCATTGTTCGCCCACATGACGGAGACGACCGCGGTGTCGGCGTCGATCATTTCGCGGGCGCATTCCATGTCGAGGCGGCCTTTGGAGTCGACGGGGATATGGGAGACGGTGTAGCCGCGGCGTTCGAGGTCTTTGCCGAGCGCGAGGATTGCGGGGTGTTCCATGCAGGAGACGACGATTTTGCGGCGTTTCGGGCAGAAGCTCAGCGCGCTGCGGATTGCGGCGTTGTCGCTTTCGGTTCCGCAGCTGGTGAAGATGACTTCGGAGGGCTGTGCGCCGAGGAGGTCGGCGAGCTTTGCCCGGGCGTCTTCCACATGCGCGGCGACCTGTCCGCCGAACGTGTGGATGCTCGACGGGTTGCCGTAGAGTTCTGTGAGGAACGGGCGCATCGCCTCGAATGCTTCGGGGGCGACCGCCGTGGTGGCGTTGTTGTCAAGATAGATGATCTTTTCCATGATTCACGCTCATTTCGCTTCCACGACCTGAATGGAGTCGGAGACGAATTCGTGGAGTTTGGCTTCGACGAGGTTTTTGAGCGTCACTTTTGCCGCCATGCAGGCCGCGCAGTGACCTTTGAGACGGACGATCGCCTGATTGCCCTGAATGTCGACGAGCTCGATGTCTCCGCCGTCGTGTTCGAGCTGGGGGCGGATTTCGCGGTCGATGACCGACTGAACTCTGATGACCTTCTGGACAACGGAGAGTGCGTTGAAGTCGTCGACTTTTTCGGAGGTGTGCGAGGGTTCGGGTTTGTGCTCTTTCCAGAGGCCGTCGAGAATTTCCTGGATCTGGTCGAGACATGCGCCGCATGCGCCCCCGGCCTTGGTGTACTTGGTGACCTGTTCGGCGGTGCGGAGGTTGTTTTCTTTTGCGACGCGGCGGATCTTGGTATCGGTCACGCCGAAACACTTGCAGACGATGCGTCCCTCATGATCTTCGGGATTCTCTTCGATTTTCTGATAGGATTCTCCGTGTCTGGCTTTGTAGTCGGCGATTGCTGCCTGGAGAGCTTCCATGCCCATGACGGAGCAGTGCATTTTTTCTTCCGGGAGGCTGCCGAGGAGCTTGACGATGTCCTTGTTTGTGACTTTGGCGGCTTCGTCGAGCGTCATGCCTTTGACCAGTTCGGTGAGGGCGGAGGAGGAGGCGATGGCGCTTGCGCAGCCGAAGGTCTTGAATTTGACGTCGGAAATTCTGCCGCTGTCGTCAAGTTTGAGATATAATTTGAGCGCATCGCCGCAGGTGATGTTTCCCACTTCCGCGACGGCGTCCGGGTTTTCAATTTCGCCCACGTTCCGCGGGTTGAGAAAATGATCCATTACTTTGCTGGTGTAATCCCACATGGAGTCTTCCTCGCTTTCTTGTTTTAAGTTTTCATCATGAAGTAATTTACCACTGAAACAGTGAATTGACAAATAAAGTTCCATAAAAAATAAAAAAAATAATGGACGG
>URNE01000223.1 GCA_900549045.1 uncultured bacterium
TCGGCATCCAGTGGGGTGACGAGGGTAAAGGTAAAATCATTGATGTACTCACTCGCGACGCCGATATGGTCGTTCGATTTCAGGGCGGAAACAACGCGGGCCATACCGTTGAAAACGGTTCCGAAAAATACGTTCTCCATCTGATTCCTTCCGGAATTCTCAGAAGCGAAGTCATCAACGTCATCGGCAACGGAGTCGTCGTCGATCCGCTCGCCCTGATGAAGGAAATGAAGGCTCTCGAGGAGCGCGGGGTCAGCGTTGCAAACGTTCAGCTCAGCGACCGCTGCCAGCTCATCATGCCGTGGCACAAACTGCTCGATGCCTACAACGAAGCCAAGGCCTCCAAAGGCAAAAAGATCGGCACGACCCTCCGCGGCATCGGTCCGGCGTATACCTCCAAAGCCATCCGCACCGGTCTCAGAGCCTGCGAAATTCTCGATCTGGAACGGTTCAAAAAGCATTTCGACGATGAGGCGGAAGCCTACAACGAACTCTACGTCCCCAACGGCGCGACCAGACTTGACGTCGAAACCGCATGGGCGGAACTCCTCCCCGCGCTTGAATACGTCAAACCCTACATCACCGATACAGTCGACAGCATCAACAAGGCGCGTCTGGAAGGCAAGCGCATTCTTCTCGAAGGCGCCCAGGGCGCATTCCTCGATATCGACCACGGAACGTATCCGTACGTCACCAGCAGCAACACCACCTCCGGCGGCGCCTGCACGGGAACCGGCCTTTCCCCGCGTGCCATTACCGGCGTCTGGGGCGTCATCAAGGCGTACACCACCCGCGTCGGCGAAGGCCCCTTCCCGACCGAACTCTTTGATGAACAGGGCGATTACCTCCGCAATCAGGGCGGCGAATTCGGCGCAACGACCGGGCGCCCCCGCCGCTGCGGCTGGTTCGACGTCGTCGCCTGCCGTCACAGCTGCATGATCAACGGAGTTGATTACCTCGCGGTAACCAAGCTCGATGTGCTCGACGGACTCAAGGAAGTCAAAATCTGCACCGGTTACAGGATCGACGGCAGGATTTACGACACGTTCCCGGCGGACTGCGCTCTGCTCGACAAGGTCGAACCCGTCTACGAATCTCTCCCCGGATGGAGCGAAACCACGACAAACGCGCGTTCCTTCGAGGAACTCCCCGCGAACGCTCAGGCTTACCTCCGCCGCATGGAGAAGGAAGTCCGCGCCAAAGTCGGCATCGTTTCCGTCGGACCGAAGAGAACGCAGACTTTTGAAGTCAAGTAACGCGCGTTTGCGCGCCGGAGACAACGCTCTATGCCGCTGATTCACGATAAAAGGCTGGCTGAGGCTCCTCCGGCGTTTACTGTGCTCCGTTCTTTTTTTGCGCGCTTCGACGCGCTTCAGATTCTCCCTATGCTGGCTCTGCTGGCCGCGGGAGTTCTGTTCATTTACGGAACCGGTCAGCAGGTCGGCGGCGTTTATGCGGAATTCTGGCAGCGTCAGCTCGTGTGGATCGGACTCGGACTGGTTCTCTGGCTGGCCCTTTCCCTTTTTGATTATCATTCCTACGGGATTTTCGCGCTTGCACTCTATCCGGTTTCGCTCTTTCTGCTGGTCTATGTCCTGTTTTTCGGCGTGAAGTTTTACGGCGCACGCCGCTGGCTGGATATTGCCGGAGTGAGCGTCCAGCCATCTGAAATAGCAAAACTGCTGACGGTGATTCTTGCGGCATGGCTCTTCACGACGGAACGTTTCCGGATTACACGCTGGCGCTCGGTCGGCCTGATGCTTCTGCTGACGGGAATTCCCGGATTTCTCATCTTCCGGGAACCGAATCTGAGTACGGCTCTGACCTTGGTCTTCGGAGTATTCGTCGTCGCTTTCGCCGCGGGACTGCGGCTGCGGGTGCTGCTGATCGGAATCATTGCGATTGCGGTCGCCGCGCCGATCGGCTATTCGATGCTGCGGCCATACCACAAGGCGCGCATTCATGTGTTCCTGAATCCGGAAGCCGATCCGCTGAACAAAGGCTGGAATCAGCGGCAGTCGGAACTTGCCGTCGGAAGCGGCGGCTTTTCCGGAAAAGGTTTTATGCAGGGGACGCAGAACCAGCTCGGATATCTGCCGCAGACAGTTTCTAATTCCGACTTCATTTTTTCGGTGATAGCGGAAGAGACCGGTTTTCTCGGTTCGGCTTTGCTGATGCTGGCGTATACTCTGCTGATGATTTCCATTTTCCGCACGGCTCTGATTGCGCCCGACGGATTCGGACGATGTCTGTGCGCGGGGCTGGGCGCGGTTCTGGCTCTGCACACGATCGTGAATGTTGGAATGAGTATCCGCCTCATGCCGGTTACGGGGCTCCCGCTCCCGCTCGTCAGTTACGGCGGAACTTTCATGCTTGCCACGCTGTCCTGTCTCGGCATCGTGCAGTCGGTTTATGCGAGACGAAACCTGAACGGCGAGGATTGAACTCTTATGTACGAAAACGTAAAATTCCTGCCGATGTCCCGGCGCGAGATGGACGCTCTCGGCTGGGATTCCATCGACATTCTTCTTCTGACCGGCGACGCCTATGTGGAGCACCCGTCATTCGGAACAGCCGTGATCGGGCGTTACCTGCTCGACAAGGGATTCCGCGTCGGCGTGGTCGCCCAGCCGGACTGGAAGAATCCCGAATCTCTCAAAGTCATGGGACGCCCCAACGTTGCAGTCGGCGTCTCTTCCGGCAACATGGATTCCATGGTCTGCATCTACACCGTCGGCCGCCGTTTCCGCAAAGACGACATGTACTCCCCGGGCGGCAAAACCGGAAAACGGCCTCCGATGGCGGCGGTTGTATACACCCAGCTCGCCAAACGTGCATTCCCCGGAATCAAAACCGTCCTCGGCGGTGTCGAAGCGAGCCTGCGCCGCGTCGCACACTATGACTACTGGCAGGACAAGATGCATCCCTCCGAACTCGTTGAATCCAAAGCCGACATCCTGATTTTCGGAATGGGCGAAACGGCTTCGCTGGAAGTCTACACCCGCATCCGCGACGGCAAGCCGCTCGACGGCATTCCCGGAACCGCGCGGTTTCTCGGCGGAAACGCTTCGAAGGAATTCGACGCGTCCGGCTGCGTGGAACTCCCCTCCTATGAACGGATCTGCTCGGATAAAGACGCGCTTCTCGAACAGACGCGCAGGGTGGAAGCGGAGATGAATCCGTGGTGCGGACGCCGCATGATTCAACGTTACAACGACCGCCTTCTTGTTCTTGAACGCCCGAATCCGCCGCTCTCGCAGGTGGAGCTCGACCATGTCTGCGAACTTCCCTACGGCATGGCTCCGCACCCGAGTTACAAAGAGCCGATTCCCGCATATGAATGCGTCAAATTCTCCGTCCCCGCCGTCCGCGGCTGCCCGGGCGGATGCGCGTTCTGCGGTCTTGTTTCGCACCAGACCCGCCATCTTGTCTCCCGCTCGCCCGAGTCTGTGATGCGCAGCATCGAACGGATCAAAAAACTGCCGGGCTTCAACGGCATCATCAGCGACATCGGCGGCGCGGCCTCCAATATTTTCGGCAACCGGGTCGCCGATCATGCGAAGTGCGAAAAATGCCGCCGCATATCCTGCATGTGGCCGAAACCGTGCGACAATTATGTTCCCGACGGCTCGACTCTGCTGAAGCTTCTCAAGACGGCGATGAAATCACCGGGCATCCGGAAAGTGTTCCTGAATTCCGGCATGCGCCTGGATCTCGCGCTCCGCCAGCCGGAGCTGACCCTTGAGATCATCCGGAATCATGTTTCCGGACATCTCAAAGTCGCGCCGGAACATCTGCATCCGCGCGTTCTGAATCTCATGCGCAAAGGACAGCCCGGCGAGCTCGAAGCGTTTATGAAAATGTTCGACAGATGCAACAAGCAGATCGGCAAGGAACAATACCTGATTCCGCTCTTCATTTCGAACTTTCCCGGCTGCACCGAAGAGGAAATGAAAGTCGTGGACGACTTTCTGGAGGCGCACCACTGGAGTCCGCAGCAGGTCCAGGACTACATTCCCCTCCCGATGACCATGGGCGCCGCAATGTATTACAGCGGAAAGAACCCCTACACGGGCGAGGAAATCGAAGTCCACCGCGGTCTCCGCGACCGTCGGACGCAGATTCAGATGCTGAAAAAGAAACGCGCTTCCCGCTACCGTCAGCCCGACTGGAAGGACAAGCGGGACCGCAAAAAATGACAGAGCGGAAACAATCCTTTCCCCCGAGCATTTATCCGGGGGCGAAAGTTCTGATTCTGGGCTCCATGCCCGGAGAGGAATCGCTCCGTCAGCAACAGTACTATGCGTTTCCGCAGAATGCATTCTGGAAGATTATGGGAGAGCTTTTCGATTTCTCCCGCGATCTCCCCTATCCGGAGCGTCTGCGCAAACTCGGCGAGAACCGGATTGCTCTGTGGGATACGCTCGCGTTCTGCCGCCGAACAGGAAGTCTCGATACGAAAATCACCGATCCGGTCCCGAACGATATTGCGGGACTGATTGACCGGACTCCGACCATCACGCACATTTTCTGCAACGGCACGGCGTCATTCAACTTTCTGAAGCGCTATCACGCCCCGCTGTTTCAACGCGGTCTTGCAATTGAGCGTCTCCCCTCGACCAGCCCTGCCGCCGCAGCGCTGACCTACCGCCAAAAGCTGGATTCCTGGACGAAAGTTGCCGAAATCGTGAGAAAATAACCGTCTCCCGTTTGAAAAATCCCGTTTCGGGTGTATAGTTAGGTTCCGACTACTGTAATAGAAAACAGAGGAGGAACACAAGCCCAA
>URNE01000224.1 GCA_900549045.1 uncultured bacterium
ACGGCGGAATCACAGCAAGGCTCCGCAGCAAAAGAAGGCGGTCCGGCAAAAATCGCATGGCAAAAAAAATTAAAAATACTTAATTCCGGGGCTTTACAAATGCGGAAACATGGTGTATAATCTATGATATAAATAGAATTCGCCGACGCGGAAAGACTTGCTGCGATCCCCGTCCGCCGACTCTCTGCCCGTGAGGTCCCGGACGATCAGGCCCGCAAGCCCGTTTCGTGCCGGTCCGGAACGGTAGCCCCACTGTTCCGGGCATATTAACACAAGGAGATAATTATGTACGAATCAAGGAGGATACGGTGAGTATGCACAAAGTTCGACCGGCAGCTCTTGCCGCATTCGCAGTCCTCGCGTCCATCCCGTTCGCGGGTGTCGCGCAGGAAAAACCAAGTCAGGCCGTCAAAGCGGAAAAAGAGGTCGATCCGCTGATTCAGGCGTACTCCGTTGGCAACTATTCCCGTGTGCGCACCCTCGGCGCGGACCGCAAAAACGAGCCGCTCGCATCCCTGCTGCTCTCCATGACCAAAGCGTATGACAAAACGCAGAGCGAAGCAACCGCGAAAGAGGGAGTCCGTGAACTCGGGTTCTTCTATGCGAACAAAGCCAACCCCAAGGCGCTCCGGATCCTCGCCGGTCTCAGCTATGCCCGCTGCGCTCAGCTCATGCAGGACCGCAAGGACATCTACGGAGATTTTGCGGATAAAATCGAATACCGCAAAATCTACAAGGACATTATGGATTCGGTTCCGGGCAGCAAAGAGGCCGCGACCGCATTCCTCTATACGTATCCCGACAAAGAGGCCGTGGATGAATATGTCCGGAATTTCAAGGGCGATACCCAGCTTCTGATTCCGCTTCATCTCTATACCGCCAACCGTCTCATCAAGGAGAAGCAGGATTACAAGAACGCGGTCGAACACCTCAAAGCCGCCTACGCTCTGAACATCGTTCACCCGAGCATCCGCCGCTCCCTCCTGCTCCGAATCGGTTATCTGTACGAGAAACGGCTGAATGACTTCAAGTCCGCCGAACCGTACTACCGCGAATACATCAAACGCTATCCGCTTTCCACGCAGGCTGTCGTGATCCAGCGGTTCATGAAAGCGAGAGGAGTGAAGTAACATGGAAGAATCCAGATTTCAGCGCATCATGAACAAGATCGGATTTATCTGCTTCCTGATCTTTTTCGTGATTTCCACGATCATGGTCATCCGCAACAGCACGCAGGGCGGAGGTTTCTTCTCCGGCGGCGCCAAACGGCTGACTTTCGCACACTGGCAGCTCGAAGACGGTTTCCGCGAAGGGTATGCGGACGCCATCGTCGAGTATGAAAAGATGAAGGCAAAAGAGGGAGTCAAGGTCAAAGTCGTCCAGACGACCGTTCCCGCCCGCGGTTACGCCCAGTGGTTTCTCACTCAGCTGATCGGCGGCGACTGCGCCGATGTGATCGAGCTTTCAGGATCGGAAGAACTCCACAACCAGTACTTTCTCCCGCTTTCCCAGTATTTGACGGAGGAAAACCCCTACAACAAGGGCACTCCGCTGGAAGGCATGGCGTGGCGCGACACCTTCGCGGACGACATGGTGGGCGCACTGAGCACGACTTACTCCGAATATTTCGGCGTATCCACTTTCATGTGCACTACGCGCATGTACGTCAACGTCGAGCTTTACCAGGCGGCGACGGGACATACCAAGCTCCCGAATACGCTCGGCGAATGGATTGATTCCTGCAAAAAGATTCTGGAGTACGGCAACAGAATCGGCAAGCCGCTGATCCCCGTCGGCGTCCGCGGATTCGACAAAGGAACCATCAACCAGATCTGCGCGCACTTCAACAATATTCTCAACGCGGACTACAACGATTCGCTGTCCGATTACGGTTACGGAATCGGCGTAAACGAAATGATCCATAAGCTTGCAAACGGAGACAAGAGTATCGACCTCAACCGTCTCCTCGCTCCGGCGGAACTCACGGTGATGGTCGGCAAATACTTCGCGAAAGGCTTCCCCGCGATCGACCTGGAGCAGACCAAATTCCTGTTCTCCTCCGGAACAGTCGGCTACTTCATCGACGGAACTTACAACGCGTTCTCCATGGTCAACAACTCCAAATTCAAAGTTGACGTTATTCCGCTTCCGGTTGTCGGCGACGGCTTTGCGTACAAAGACCTCGGCAGGATGACGGAAATCGGCAGCGGCATCGGCGGACGCTTCGGTATCCCGAAAGCCGCGAAGGATGTCGACCTTGCGATCGACTTCCTGAAATACATCACCTCCTACAAGATCTCCCAGCTGACGATGATCCGTCACAGCAAATGGGGTTCCCCGCTGAAACGCGTCGATTACCGCGAGGCGTTCGGACCGGAAATCTCCGCCATGTGCCATTGCCCGAACAAGGGAAAAATGACGCAGGCCCAGATTGATGAAGAGGTCGCTCTTCTCGAAAAATGCCGTCCGTTCGAAGGCGCCGGCTACACCGGCATCGGGCTGATCACCCAGATCGGCAACAAAACCCAGAAAGACATGACGCTTGTTCTGGAAGACCTGATCATCAACCAGCCGGAAAACCCGAAGAAAGAGTATTGGAACATGTTCCTCAGCAAGCGGAAGCAGCTTCTGAACGAACTGAATGAATCCATCATTTACGACAAACGCACATCGTGGAATCTTGACGGCATGAGAACCGCTTTTGCCATCGGGGAACTCGGAGCCGTTTCGCCTTCGGAAAAGAAAGCATACAACATCCGCTACAAACTCAATCAGGAAGGCATGATCTCCCGGTTCAAAAACCTGGCGGATCTTGACACTCTGATCAAGGACATTTTCAATCTGAAGGAGATCTTATAAAATGGCTGTCGAAGTTCCTGTCAAAAAACTGCGGTACTACTGGCCGGTCTATCTGCTGATCGCCATCCCGCTTCTGCTTGTGATCGTGTTCTCCTACTATCCGATCTACAACGGAATGGTCCACATCTTCTATCGCTGGAACGGCGATACCGTGGAAGAGTTCATCGGAATGGGGAACCTCATCCGGGTGATGCAGGACACCACGCTCCTGCATTCGTTCGGCGTGGTCCTGATTTTCGTCGTCGCGAACGTCATAAAAATGATTCTGCCGATTATCACGGCGGTGATTCTGCATCATGTCATAAGCGACCGCATGGGCTACCTCTACCGCGTGATGTTCGTCATCCCGATGATCATCCCCGGCATGGTCGGAATCCTCATCTGGAAATATTTTTACGAACCCAACAACGGCATTCTGAACGGTCTGCTCCGCATGATGGGATTCCTCTCCCCGACGGACAGCATTCAGTGGCTCTCGGATGAACGGCTGATCATCCCGTCGCTCATCTTCATGGGCTTCCCGTGGGTCGGCGCGTTCGGCGTGCTGATCTACCTCGCCGGTCTCCAGAGCATCCCCGAAGATGTCTACGAGGCGGCGGAGGTCGACGGCGCAGGTCCCTTCCGCATCTTCTGGCAGATTGAAATGCCGCTCATCATGACGCAGATCCGAATCAATCTTGTGCTGATGACGATTTCGACTCTGCAGGCGTGGGAGAACATCTACCTGTTCGTCGGCATCAGCGGCGGCCCGAACGGAGTCGCCACCGTCCCCGGCCTGCGAATCTTCCGCGACGCTTTCTCGGAAGGTCTGTTCGGTTACGGCTGCGCAATCGGTTTCGTCATTTTCGTCGTAACGCTCGCGCTGACGTACATCAACAACCGCTTCGTCAAAGTCAACAAGTAAGAGGAGACTGTTTATCATGGCAAGAAAAGTCAGATCCTTATGGGGTGAAGGCGCAAAGCACCTCTTTATCATCATCATTCTGCTCTTTGCGTTCATTCCGCTCTATCTGATGTTCAACATCTCGCTGAAGGACAACGCCCAGTTCTTCGAGAATCCGTGGCTGCCTTCGCTGCCGTTCCACTGGGAGAACTACTCCTATGCGTGGAACTTCATCGGAGGAAAAATCTTCAACACGACGTTCGTCGCCGTGATTTCCACGGTGTTTTCGATCGCGCTCTCCATCGTCGGCGCCTACTTTTTCGCACGCTTCAAAATGCCTGGCTCGAACTTTCTGTTCTTCGTGTTCACGCTTCTGATGATGTATCCGGGCGTGGCGAACATGGTTCCCGGATTCAAACTGGTCACTTCGCTCGGAATGTACAACACGTACTGGGCGCTGATCGTCCCCGCCATCGCCGGCGGACAGGCGTTCAACATTTACGTCCTGCGCAACTTCATCGAAGATATCCCGCAGGACCTTTTCGACGCGATCGAGATCGACGGCGGAAACGTTCTCCAGCAGATCTGGCACATCGTCATTCCGATGTCCATGCCGATCATCGGCACGCTCGGAATTCTGAAGGTGATCGGACAGTGGAACAACTTTGTTTCTCCGCTGCTGTACATCCGTGACGACAGCATGCAGATGCTTTCCGTTTCCCTGCTGTATCTGGAAGGCGAATACACGAAACAGTGGGGACAGCTGATGGCCGGCTACACGGTCGCTTCGCTTCCGCTGATCGTGATGTTCCTCTTCTGCATGAAGCTCTTCGTCCGCGGACTCTCCGCCGGAGCGATCAAGGGCTGATTTCAGATTCCGCCTCAGCGAAAGGGGCTGTTGCTTCCTCTTAAGAGGTTTTGCAACAGCCCCTGTGATTACTGAATCCGTCACCAGCGGAAATAGCGGAACTTATTCGCGGATGAGCTCATAGACGAGGAGCCCGCCGGAAGCAGATGCATTGTCAAGAGTCAGGCTGAGTCCG
>URNE01000225.1 GCA_900549045.1 uncultured bacterium
GATAGGAAGAAAGGAAACAGAAAATGAAAAGAACGTATCAGCCTTCGAAAGTCAAAAGACTGCGCAAATGCGGTTTCCGTGCCAGAATGGCTACCCGCGGCGGACGTCAGATCCTCGCCCGCCGCCGCCAGAAAGGCCGCAAGAGACTCGCTCTCTGATTGAAATGACGTCAGACAGAGTGGACAGCGCGTCTTCCGTTTCCCCGGTCGAAGTCTGCAGTTTCCGGCTCAGCCGGGACAGCAGACTCAAGCTGAAAAGCGAATTCGATGCGGTCAAGAACAACGGAAGACGTGTCACATCGCGGTATTTCACCGCGCTGGTGTCCGGTCAGGAATTCGGCATTTCCCGGAAATGCGGCGTGATATGCAGCCGGAAATTCGACAAACGGGCCGTCCGCAGAAATCGCGCTCGGCGTCTCGTACGCGAAGCGTTCCGGCTTCTTCAGCCGGAGATCGCTCCGTGCGGAATCGTCGTCATCCCCCGAAGAGAAATTCTCCGGGTCAAAATGCAGGTCGTCAAAGCAGAGCTTGCAAAAGCCCTGACCAAAGCCGGAATGATGACGAAAATCTGAATCCGCCCTCCATCGCGGCGCAGTTTCTCATGATTCCCATCCGCATATACCGTCTCTGCATTTCGCCGCTCCTCCCTCCATGCTGCCGCTTTACTCCGACGTGTTCCGCATACGGTCTGGAGGCGCTCCGGGTTCATGGCGCCATAAAAGGCTCCATTCTCACGGCGTGGCGGATTCTCCGCTGCAATCCCTTTTGCCGCGCCGGGTACGACCCCGTTCCTCCTAAAAAGAAATCTGCCGGAAACGACTCCGCGGTCAAATGCCGGTCCGAAAGGTTTTTCAAGTGAAATTTGACAAAGAAACTCTTGTCGTAGTCCTCATCTGTGCGGCCGCCCTTGTCGGCTGGTCCGTTTTCTATCCGCGCTGGCAGGCGCAGAACGCCCCCGCTCCGCAACACCAGGCGCAGAGCGCGGCTCCCGCAGCATCCGCTCCGGTCTCCATCTCCCCGCAGACTCAGAGCTCATCCGCTCTCCCCGCGGGGAACTCCACCGATGCAACCGCAAAACCCCGCGTCCAGACGCTCGACTCCCGCGACACCCATTACTATTTCAACTCCAACGGCATCCTCGATGAAGTCGTTCTCAAAAACTACTTCCGAACCGCCCCGCGCGATGCCGCCAAAGACGCCCCGAAACAGCCGATCGCCGTCCGCGAATCCAGGGATCTCGAACCCTTTGCCGTCTCCATCCCCGGTCTCTCCGTCAAAACGGTCGCCATGAAAAAAGTCTCCGACGGCGAGCTTGTCATTGCGCGCACCTGCTCCGGCACGGTTCCCCTCACCATCACCCAGACTTTCTCCACGGACAAGGCGAGCGACGTCCTCAAATGCCGCATGGAGATCTCCACCTCCGCGCCCACCGGAGTCAACCTCCCGCAGATCGTCGTCTGGGGCGGAACCCTCCCCCCGCTCAAACAGCTCGCGAACGATGATCTCCGCGACGTCCACAAGGTCGAACTCTGCCGCGCCGACGGCGGCGTCACAACCGTCGACCCGACGGCGAAGGACGAAAAGTTCCAGAAGGCGGCAACCTCCGATCCGCTCGAATGGGTCGCCGTCTCCAACAAATACTTCGTCTCGCTCCTCGCCGCAAAACCCGCGTTCAACGCCGGCTGCAAAATCGTCAACCCCTCCAAACGCGACCTCAACGACTCCGCGGTCTACCGTCTCCCCGGAGCCGCAGGCGTCTATGCGGACATCAACGTCTACCCCGGCAAGCCGTTCGTTTCGGAGTACCGGTTCTACCTCGGACCGAAAGACCTCAAGGTCATGACCGACCTCCCCGCGAGCGCGGCGAACGCCGTCCATCTCGCCTACTGGAGCTGGCTTGAACCCCTCTGCCGCCCGATGCTCTATCTGCTCAACCTGCTGAAAGACATCACGGGCTCCTACGGACTCGCGATCATTCTCCTCACCGTTCTGGTGAAGCTGATTCTCTGGCCGCTGATCCACAAGGGCAACAAATCCATGCGCCGCATGCAGCGTCTCCAGCCGAAACTCAAAGAACTGAAAGAGAAATACAAGGACAACCAGCAGGAATTCAGCCGTCAGATGATGGATCTCTACAGGCGCGAGAAGGTCAGCCCGTTCGGCGGATGCTTCCCGATGCTGCTTCAGCTCCCCGTATTCATTGCGCTCTACTCCACTCTCGACTCTTCCGTGGAGCTGCGCCATGTTTCGTTCCTCTGGGCACAGGACCTCTCCCGGCCCGATCTCATCGGCCCCACGTTCATGGGAATCGGCCTTCATCCCCTGATTCTGATCTCGACGGGACTCATGGTGCTCCAGCAGAAACTCTCCCCGCCGATGGCCGACCCCTCGCAGCAGAAGATCATGATGCTCATGCCCGTCATCATGCTCATCTTCTTCTACAGCTTCCCGTCGGGACTCGCTCTCTACTGGTGCGTCAACAACATTTTGAGCATATTGCAAATGAAATACAGTCAATACGCGGCGAAAAAAGAAGAACTTGCGCTGAACAACACAAAACCAGCCTGACCTTTTTCACCGCACAAACTCAGGAGAACTGAAATGGAAAATGAAGAAATCCGGAATCCGGAAGTTTCCGCGGCAGCGGAACCGGTCGCAAACCAGAATCTGAATACCGCGGCGGAAGACGCCGTCGCCGTCGAAGAAGACGCCGTTGCCGTCGAAGCCCCGGCTCCCGAACGCAAACCGCGCCCGCAAATCGAAGTCACCGATGAAATGATCGAGAAGTCCTCCAAGACCCTCTCCACCATGCTCGACTTCCTCGGTCTCGAAGGAACCGTCAAAACCGAAAAACGCCCCTCCAAAATCAACCTCCTCATCTCCAGCGAAGACGCCGGACGCATCATCGGACGCAAGGGACAGTCGCTCGAAAGCCTCCAGCTCCTGCTCAACCGCATGATGCAGAACGGCAATGAGGATTTCCCGAAAGTCTATATCGACATCGATGGCTATTCCTCCAACGGCAAAACCGTCGCCGAACGCCGTCCCTCCCGCGAGCGCGCAGAACGCCGTGAACGCGGAGAACGCGGAGAACGCAGAGGCGGACGCCGTTTCGACTCCGGCAAAGAGGACATTCTCCAGCAGCAGGCCCTCGACGCCGCCAAGGAAGTCCGCCGCTGGGGCGAATCCGTCACACTTCCCGCGATGAACTCCCACGACCGCCGGATCATCCACATCACACTCGAAAATGAACCCGATCTCCACACAGAGAGCATCGGCGACGGCGCCATGAAAAGCGTCGTCGTCTCCCTCAAAAAGTAATCGGAGGAACCCATGAAAAGCTTGAAGGGAAAAGCCGTCGTCTTCCTCGCAGACGGCATGGCCGACGAACCCGTCGAAGCACTCGGCGGGAAAACCCCGCTCGAAGCGGTCGACACCCCGTACATGGATTCCATCGCGCGCAACGGCGCATCGGGAACGTTCCTGACCCTCCCCGAAGGCTTCCCCACATCGTCCGACGCCGCCAACATGTCCGTCCTCGGATACGAACTCGCCAGTTTCTATCCCGGACGCGGTCCCATCGAGGCGACCAGCCGGGGCATTCAGCTCGGACCGGACGATGTCGCGTGGCGATGCAACCTCGTCACCGTCGAAAACGGAATCCTGCGCGACTACTCCGCCGGGCACATCTCCAAAGAACGCGCAAAAGCCTTCATGGACGCCCTCGCGGCGAAGTTCAACAGCGACAAGGTCACCTTCTGCAGCGGCGTCAGCTACCGCAACCTCCTGGTGCTCCACGGCGCGGAATTCTCCGCGGACGTCGATTATTTCAAACCCGACTCCTCGCAGGATCTCCCCGTCTCCGAACTGCGCATGAAGGCGAAAACACCCGCCGCGCAGCACACCGTCGACTTTGTCGAAAAGCTCATGGCAGACGCCGCCGCGTTCCTCGCGGATCACCCGCTGAACAAAAACGGCGAAGTCCCCGCAAACTGGATCTGGCCATGGAGTCCCGGCCGCAAGCCGTCATTCCCCGGCTTCTCCGGCAAATACGACGGCCGCTCCGCCGCCGTCATCACCGCGGTTGACGTCATCTCCGGCATCGCCAAATGCGCCGGCATGGACGTCATCCCCGTGGAAGGCGCGACGGGCTATCTGGACACCAACTACGCGGGAAAAGCGGAAGCCGCAATCAAGGCGATTGAGAACCACGACTTCGTCTATGTCCATCTGGAAGCGATCGACGAATGTTCGCACGAAGGCAATCTGCAGCACAAAATGCAGGCGATCTCCGATCTTGAGAACAAAATCATCAAGCCGGTCATGACCGCGCTTGCCGGACGCGACCTGACGTTCGCGATTCTTCCGGATCATCCGGTCCCCCTGCGTCTGCGCGCGCATACGCGCACTCCCGTGCCTGTTGCGATCTGCGGACCGCACATCGTCCCGGATGCCGTCCGCCATTATTCGGAGAAGGATGCGCCGAAGGGCTCACTGGGCTTCATGCACGGCGAGGAATTTGTCCGGAAGGTGTTGAACATCGAAAAATAAACGCCTTCAAAAAGCCGAGACCTGATCGACCGTCCATGAAAAGACGGTCGATTTTTTTTCGTTTTTTCCCTGAAAAAGACGGATCTTTCACGGAAAAGACGGGAAAATGCAAAAAAAATCAATTTTTTTTGCGAAAGGGGGTTGCCAAAATCGCGTTTATGTGGTATAATGTAAGACATAACATTCGTGGATTAAATGAAAGGCAGCGCCGCCGGCAAAGACGTCGGCCT
>URNE01000226.1 GCA_900549045.1 uncultured bacterium
ACGGCAGCGCCTTCTCGAACGGATGCGCAATACGGAACTTTGAAACAGAGACCTTCGCAAATTTTTCGTAAAACTCGGAACTGCCCTCCAGAGACAGCACTTCCGCGTTCCCGATTTTTCCGGAAAGCGTTCCGGAAAGCGTATTTTTACTGCCATGCTCATGCGTCAGCCGGAAGTTCGAACGCAAATCCAGCGGCTCGGATTTGCGCTCGCCGGACAAAGTCAGCTGCTCCAGGTCCACCGTTCCGGAAGCGGAGGTCATGCCGGAATTGAGGAAATCCAGATTGACGGAACCGGTCATCATTCCCGATTTCATCGGGAGTTTCTCCGTAACTCCAAGCAGCTTTGCAACCGTGGACAGGTTCACCTTCTTCATCTGCACCGACACCTGTCCCGCCTTCGGGAGATACCCGGTAGGCGTGCTCAGAATCACCACCTGTTTCGGCGCGGACAGTTCCAGATTCAGCGAACTTGCCGGCTCCTGCAGCGAAAGCTTCAGAGTCGACACGGCGAATTCATCACCGTTCTTCGCGCCCTTGAAGGAAAACTCGGAATTGAACTTGCGCGACTCCCCGGCAAACTGGTCGGCGGTCATCGCAACCTTCCCGGCGACATCCACCGATTTGAACCCGGGCGCGGCGTCAACATTAAGCGAGGCGGTCACTTCAACACCCCGGACAGGATCTTCCACAAGCGCGGAAAGAATCTTGTCGGAAAGTTCCGAACGGACCGAATGCAGCTGAATATCCAGTTTCCCCGAACCGTCGTCAAGAAACATCCCCTCCGCCTGAGCATTCAGGACGGGAACGGAGTTCGCTTCAAACACGCGGAAATGCGAATCGGAAACGGAAATCTCGCTTCCCTTCCGCTCCAGATTCAGCGTTGCATTGAGTGCGAGGTTCACCGCCCGCTGTTTCACAACAACCTCGGTGCATTCCGTATCAAACGCAAGCCGCACGGATTCCGGCAGAATTGAGCCGGACGGGAGGCGCATGTCAAGCGAACCTTCGACATGAGCGCCGGAAAATTTGAGTTCATCCGAGTTCACGGAAGCCGCTGCGCTGAATTTGAAGCTCGGCGACATTCCCTGGACAATGTTCGAAGCGGAAAATGCGATTCCGGAAAGTTCATAGCGCGTCCGACCGCAAACAGCGGCGACGTCCGCATCGTAAATGCTGATTTTTTTCACCGAATAAGAATACGGATGTTTCCTCTTCTTCCGCACGCGCGCTGCCCCTGCCCCCCCCTGTTTCCGATACTCCGGAGCTTCGCGCCGTCCGTCGGACTTCAGTTTCAAACGAACGATTTCGAGTTCGGGAATATCGACATGCCGGGAAAAAAGAAGAGGCAGAAAGCGGATGTTCATGCGCAATTTTCCGACCAGCAGCTCCCTCGAACAATAATCCCCTCCGGAAATCTTCAGCTCTTTCGCCTCGACGGATGGAGTCATCAGAAGAGAGACGGATACTTTTTCCGCCTCAATATCATATCCGGTCATCTTTCCCGCGACGGGCAGCCAGAGGGATTTCACGACCGGCGCTGAAAGCAGGATGTTGTAGATTGCGATCAACAGCGCCGCAACTCCGAGAATCCAGAGAATTCTTTTTGATTTTTTTGTCATCCTGCACCTCAATCAGCGCGAGAAGAGCGGGAATTCCGTTGCGTTCACGGTTGCGCCGCAGTGCGGACATTTCTGCGGCAGTTCCGTAACGGGCCGCCCGATTTTTGTTTCCGGCGCCCCCTCCTCGCCATTGTAAAGCGTCACAAACTCCTGACGGTTGCAAAGCGGACAGCGGATCTGAAAAATCCGTACGTTTTTATTTCTTTTGAGCTGGTCGGAAGGATCAACCTTATTCGTTTTAATCGCCATAGCGCATCCTTTCTGAAAAATTCACCATAAGATAAACACATTCCCGGACAAAGTCAATAAAAAAAAACAGATTTTCAGAAAATATTTTCCGGAGAAACAACGGAGCAATGCAGATTTCATTCCCCCGCGAAAATGAAATCTGCAAATGTCTTTCACTTATTTGATGCTGTATTCCACGCCGTCGATGAACGCCGCACCGGCTTCCGCCGTCTTGCTCAGGCCGATGCGCAGACGGCAGAGACCATCCTTCAGAGCGGTCCAGGTGTCCGTATCCGTCGGAACGGCGTATTCCAGAATAATTTCCTTCCATTCCGGTTCGATGTTGAAATTATACGGCTTGTAGAGATGCTTCTTGTGTCCGCCGCGTCCGAAATCCAGATACATGTAGCCGGGAATCGTGCCGTTTTCGGACTTCGCCCAGAACTTGACAACAATCGTTTTGCCCGGAACCGCGGGGAGCCAGGCAAGACTGATGACTTCCGCACCCTCATTCGCGGACTTCGTCAGCTTCAGACTCTTCGTGCCGCTGAAAAACGAAGGCGACGGGACAACGCTCATTGTCTTTTCGTATTTCGCCGAATAGGGGGTAAAATCGTTTCCGTTTTCAAAATCGCCGTTCGGGAGAAGGTTGTCGCCAAGATTCGCGACTTCATCCAGTTTGAGATTGCGGACCGCGACGTCTCCGGCGGGACCGGGATTGATGTTGAAGAAAATTCTCGGATTCTCCAGAGCGTTTGTGCAGAAATAAAGGTTGAACGGCGCATAATCCGCACCCGCGCGCCAGGAGGTGTAGTCCGTCGAGCGTTTGCCGCCGCGCATGCCGGTGATCCCCGTCTGCGTGTTCGCGGCTCCGGATGCCTTAGCCTCGAACGAAAGACGGTAGAACTTGTCCGGTTTGATCTCCTGAGACTTCAGATCAATCGACGGCCAGGTTTTGCCGCCGTCGAAGCTGATGGTGTATTCGCCGTTTCCGGCGGCTTTCCACGTTTTGTTCGGGCGGACGGTGATTTCCGTTGCGACCGCCGCGGCGGTCAGAGCGGCGAATGCAGCGAGTGTGAGAAGATGTTTCATCTGTTTGTCTCCTTATTTGACAATGCTGAAGTTGCAGCGGTGATTGTGAAGTTCTTTTCCGATTCCGAGCTGAGTTTCCATGAATTTCGCTCCGCCGGCGTCGTCGATCTTGACGTCAAAGCCGAGCGCGGAACCCGTCTTCGCGGGAATGGCGACGGTGAACGAGTAGCCGTCCGCCGTCTGTTTCACATCGAGCTTGCAGTCGGATGCCTTGATTGCGCCCATCGTGTGCAGTTTGACGGCGTCGCGCGGGGTGATGAACAGGCGGAAGGTCTCCGGCGTGTACGCATGCGCATGAGTCGGCGGAATAACAAACGGGGCGAGATCGAAGAACAGCTCCGTGCAATCGGTCTGCCACGGGAAACGCTTGCCGGTCGCACCCGCGTCGGTCGCGTCTTTCACCGACATTTCTAGCTTGATTTCGCCGTTGCCGAATGCGATTTTCCCCTCGGCGTTCGCCATTTTAAACTCGCGGCTCACAAGCGTGTTGACCGAAAGTTTCAGCGGAATGCGGAACATGTTTTTGTTGAGATGAAGCATCAGCTCCAGCGGCTTGCCGTCGTTTTTGATCTCCCTGACCGGAATCTCAAACGCCTGTTTCGCCCGGGCGGGAAGCGTGAACTTCAGCGGCTTGAGCGCAGTCAGACCGCCGCCCGTGATGCCCGCGATTCCCGTCTGCTCCTTGTCGGAATCATTGTGAAGCATGACGTACAGCGTGTTTCCGGCTTTGCGCGCAATTTCTCCGGCGCTGACCGCCTGTTCCAGACGGATCGGCAGTTTTTCAAGTTTCGCGACGAACTCCGAATCGGAGAGTTTGCCGGGACGCAGATAGTACGGAGCGAGGTCGATCACCTTGTCGCCCGCCGCCTCCTCGTTGCCGAAAATATCCATGACTTCAAACGCGGAGAGGTCCGCATGAACGCCTTTTTTCTTCTGATACTGCCAGACCGCCGCGATGAGTTTTCCGTCCTTGCGGAACACATAGCAGATCACGCCGTTGGGATGGCGGATCTTCTTCACAAGTTTCGCCGCCTCGAACAGACGCGCCATCGTGTTGTACGCGACAGCGTTTTCCGAAAGAACCAGCTGATGGAAGTTCTGTCCGCCATGCCAGTGATTTGGCGTCAGAAGACGCTTCCAAATCTGGTTTTCATGAATGGAAATCGACTGAACCGCGCCCTCCCCGAGGTCTACCAGGAAACGCCATACCGCATGATGCGGACGGATCAGAGCTTCCTCGTGGGAATTGGGTTTGACCTGCTGATCGATCAGATAGTAAATCTCCGTGTTCCAGAGCGGCATTTCAGGCTTTCCGTACTTCTTCATATCCGCGCGCAGATCCGCGATGTACTTGTCCGCAGGCCGGATCGAACCGAGCTCCCGCCCTTCATACGGATGAAAACCGACCGCATCCACGTAATCCAGCCCGCCGAGCTCCGCGCATTTGTCCATCCACGGAGTCGCCGCCGCCCCGTAATCGCTGGTCAGACAGAA
This sequence comes from uncultured bacterium, assembly GCA_900549045.1. Classification (GTDB taxonomy): domain Bacteria; phylum Verrucomicrobiota; class Lentisphaeria; order Victivallales; family UBA1829; genus UBA1829. The sequence goes on from URNE01000226.1 coordinate 4,436, forward strand.
TCCGGCGATCTTCGCAGCGGGATCCGCCTTGCGAATTGCGGCGTTCGCCTCTTTCAGATACGTGACATACGCCTCCTGCGAAAGATAGAGATTCGGCTCGTTCGTAATCTCATAAACCGGAACTCGCCCTTTCAGATGCTTCACGGTCTGATAGATGTAGTTGCGGTAAAGATCCTTCGGCGGGAGCAGAATGTGTCCGCGGGCGCCTGCCATGCAGTTCGGCGGATCGTCCTTCACCCGCTCCGAAAGCGGATTCGCCCAGAGCGGCCAGCGCAGACTCTGCCAGTTCTTTGTCTTCTCAATAAACCCGTCGCCGATCACAGGAAAGAGGGTT
>URNE01000227.1 GCA_900549045.1 uncultured bacterium
CTTTTCCCTATTCATCCCCCCGCGGCAGATAAAACAATAAGAGGCAATGCCGGTCATTTTCCACATCATTCCTGTTTTTTCTGACATTTACCTCCGGCATAAGCAAATATCGTCGATGAACCTTTTCCCGAACGTTCCCTTCACGCATCAAGATGCCGTCCGGCGCCGGGCATAGAAAAAATTACAGGTTATCTGGGTTCCTGATTTGAAAATTCGCATTTTTGAGCTATTGTTTTCCATTCATGAATGAAGGCTGCCGTTATGAACGTTCTGGACGTAAAAAATCTGACCATCGAATTCAAATCGGAACAGGGCTTCCTGCCCGCTGTGACCGACATCTCCTTTCATCTGCGGAAAGGCGAAATTCTCGCGCTGGTCGGCGAAAGCGGATGCGGAAAAAGCATCTCGTGCATGTCGCTCTCGCGTCTGCTTCCTTCCCCGCCCGCCCGCATCCCGCGCGGCGAAGTTCTGCTGACAAAGCGCGACGGGACAACCGAAGACGTGATGAAGCTCTCTCCGCGGCAGCTGCGCAAAATCCGCGGCGGCGAAATCGCCTACATCTTCCAGGAGCCATCGGTCTCCCTCAATCCGGTCTTCCGCGTCGGAACACAGATTGCGGAGGCAATCGAACTGCACCGTCCGGATGTGACCGACGTCGAAGGCGAAGTCGTGAATCTTCTCCGTCAAGTCGGCATTCCGGGTCCGGAAGAACGGGCGAAACTCTATCCGCACGAAATGTCCGGAGGCATGCAGCAGCGAGTCATGATCGCCATGGCGCTGGCAAGCCATCCGTCGATTCTGGTTGCGGATGAACCGACCACCGCGCTCGACGTCACCATTCAGGCGCAAATTCTCGAACTTCTTGCGGATCTGCGGAAGGAGACCGGCATGTCGATTCTCCTCGTCACGCACAATCTCGGCATCGTTTCGGAAATGGCGGACCGCGTCTGCGTCATGTATGCGGGAAGGATCGTGGAATCCGCCCCCGTGCGGGAACTGATCGACCACCCGCGCCATCCGTACACCTCCGCGCTTCTGGCGGCGGTCCCCAAACTCGGAGGAGAACACGGGAAACTCTCCACCATACCCGGCTCCGTGCCGACTCCCGCGCACTTCCCCGCCGGCTGCCGCTTCTGCGACCGCTGCGCCCTCCGCCGTACCTTCCCCGAAGCGGAGCAGCGCATCTGCGAAACAACCGTCCCGCCGATGCGCGAACTCGCTCCCCGCCACTTCTGCGCATGCCATGAAATCGGAGACGTCCTATGAAAAACTTTCTTGTCTCCGGCATAAAAAACCCGCTCGCCCCGTTCATTCTTCTGCTGGCTCTGATCATCCTGATGACAATCATCATATCCAACATCAACACTGCGCGCGAAACGGCGCATGCGGGGCGGCGAAGCCTGCTGTTCGATCCGCAACCCGAAGAGACCGATGAAATCGCCGGCATGTCCGCCGGATCGGAACCCGATATCCGCCGTCTCACAGCGGAAGCGCTCGACGCATGGGAAGGCGGCGACCTTGCGGCGGCGGAAGATAAATTCCGGACGATTCTCGTATTCCGTCCGAACAGCGCCGTCGCGCTTTCTCATCTCGGGGCTTTGCTGCATCATCGCGGCGACTACGCTTCCGCCGAACGCATGTTCCGCCGTCAGACTCTGTTTCATCCGGGCGACCCGAACGCTTATCTGAACCTAGCCTCGGTGCTCGCGCGTCAGAACAAACTCCCGGAAGCGCTTGCGGTCTCCAAACAGAGTCTCCGGCTTGCGCCGAAAGCCTCCTCGGCCAATCTCCTCTCCCTGGCGAAAATCTACTCGCAGGCGAAGGATGAAAAGCGGGCGCTCGACTACTTCCGCCGCGCGGCGTCCATTCTCGGTCCCCGCCTCGTTGAAGCCGGATGGGATCCCGCATTCGACAACATCCGCAAAAATCCGGAATTTCAGACTCTGCTCCGCGACGCGCGCAAACAGAAAGGATCCGCTCAATGAGCTTCATCAGAATTCTTTCCGATCAGGTCTCCAACAAAATCGCCGCGGGCGAAGTGATCGAACGTCCCGCATCCGTCGTCAAGGAACTCGTCGAAAACGCCCTCGACGCCCACGCAAAACGGATAACCGTCCGCGTGGAACGCGCGGGACAGCGTCTCATTTCAGTCACCGACGACGGCGATGGCATGGATTCCGACGACGCCCTGCTCTGTTTCGAGCCGCACGCGACCAGCAAGATCGCTACAGAAGAGGATATTTTCCACATTCATTCGTTCGGCTTCCGCGGAGAGGCGATGCCCAGCATCGCTTCCGTGGCGCGCGTCACTCTCCGCACCCGCAGACGAGATTCGCAGGAAGGTTTCCAGGTCTCCATCACCGGCGGAACGCTCGGAGAAACCATGCCCGTCGGCTGCGCTCCGGGGACCGAAACAACAGTCCGCGACCTCTTCTTCAATGTTCCCGCACGGAGGAAATTTCTGAAATCCAACTCAACGGAAGAACGCCACATCACCGAAATCATGTCGCTGATCTCCCTCGCGCATCCCGACGTCGCCTTTGAACTGACGCTTGACGGACGCAAAATCATTTCCAGCGGCGCGGGCGACGATCTCATGCCGCGCATCCGCGATATTTACGGACGCGACCTCGCGGACGCCATGGTCAAGCTCGACTACGATTCCGGACGCATTCACATTGAAGGCTGCATCACCAAACGCGGCGTCACGCGTCCTTCACGCTCCGAACAGCGTATCTTCGTCAACGGCCGCCCCGTTGAATCCCTGCCCGTCTACCGCGGCATCAAGGACGGCTGCGGACCCATGCTCGACAAGGGACGCTACCATCCGGCGGTCATTTTCATCACCCTTGATCCGGCGCTCGTCGACATCAACGTTCATCCGGCGAAACGCGAAATCCGTTTCCGCAATGAATTCGAAGTTTCCATGACGGTCCGCGACGCCGTTGCCGACGCCATGAACCGCGCGGCCCGTTCCGCCAACCCGTTTCTCGATCCCGGCCAGACCTTTCAGACGGTCACCGTTGAACCGGAGGAAAAACCGCGGAAACCGGTCTTCGACCCGGCGGAATTCATCCGTTCGCAGGCCTCCGCTCCGCCGATTGAACGGGAAGCGCCGATTCTCGAAACACGCGCCTCCAATCAGGTCTTTCAGAAAACTCAGCCGGAACTGCCGCAGTTCACCTCCGACCGCCGCATTGAACGCATCATGCTCGCGGCAAAAGTCGACTACAAACCCGTCGGCACGATTCCGGTTCGGACCATGCCCGACCTGTTCCGGCAGATCGACCCGGTTCTCCCCCCTCGCGACCCGGAGGAAAAAACGGAGGAAGAGAAACCCGCCGGCAGCTTCCCCGGACGCAAAGGTCTGACCGTTCTCGGCTTTCTCGAAAACTCCTACATCATCGCGACCATGAAAGACGGTCTGGTTCTCATTGACCAGCATGCCGCGCATGAACGCGTTCTCTATGAAAAACTGCTGAAGCGGAACAAAGACGTTCTTTCCCAGAAACTGCTGATTCCGATCACTCTGGATCTCTCGCTTTCGGACTGCCGGTTCATCGAATCAAACCGTGCGGTCTTCTCCGCGCTCGGTTTCGAGCTTGACACCTTCGGCGAACGGACCGTCAAAGTCAACGCCATCCCCGCCGCCCTGCGTCAGGACAACGCCGGAGGAATGCTGAAAGACATTCTCGCAATGATTACCGAAAACGGCACGTTCAACGGGCGCACCGATTCCGCCAAGCTCGCACAGGCCGCCTGCAAAGCCGCAGTCAAAGCCCACGACAAACTCACGATGGAAGAGTGCAACGCCCTGCTCGACCAGATGGCGGAATGCGAACTGCCGTACTGCTGTCCGCACGGACGTCCCACAATCATCAACATCTCCATCAGCGAACTGGAACGCCGCTTCGGAAGGAAATAACCCGTTTCCCCTATGAACTTCGTTTTTGAACAGCTGACTCCCGAACGGTTTCTTCCCGTGCTGGAAGAGGCGCTCTCGTGCGAACTCTCCGGATTCGCTTCCGCATTCCACAGCTACATCAACCGCGTCTACGAACTCCGGACGACCGGAGGAGAACCGCTCGTCGTCAAATTCTACCGTCCCGGACGCTGGTCCGCCGACGCCCTGCAGGATGAACACGATTATCTCTGGGAATGCAGCGACTCCGGCCTTCCCGTCGTTCCGCCTTACGAACTCGCAACCGGATCGACGCTCGGCGAATTCGACGGGATTTACTTTGCGGTCTTCCCGAAAAAACGCGGACGCGACGTTGCGTTCGACTCTCCGGAGGAGCTGGAACAGGCGGGACGGCTCATCGGGCGGCTCCACGCGGTCGGAGCCCGCAGAGTTGCGGAATACCGTCTCACTCTGGAACCGGAAAAGATGATCGGAAGCGTCATCGAACGTCTTGCCGACTCCGCATTTCCCGGACGCCGCCAGTTCGAGGAATTCGTCGGTCTCTGCAACGAAATCGCCGATATCGCATGTCCGGTCTTCCCGGACGCCTCGACCTTCCTGCGTCTGCACGGCGACCTCCACCGCGCGAACATTCTGAGCCGGCCGGATGAAGGACTCATTCTCATCGACTTCGACGACATGCTGAACGGCCCTCCGGTGCAGGATCTCTGGCTTCTGCTTCCGGACGTTCCCTCGCACTGTCCGGAGGAAGCGGAGGCGCTCGCGCGCGGCTACAATATGTTCATGGAGTTTTCCGAATCCGGTTATGCGGTCACCGAGTGTCTCCGGATGCTCCGG
>URNE01000228.1 GCA_900549045.1 uncultured bacterium
CGCTTTTCTCGCGGTTGTACTGCTTCGCAAGTTCCACCATCTCCAGCAGCTTCTGCTTCTTGACGTCGTCCGGAAGATCCGCGAAAGTGTCAAGAAGAATGCGCTGATCGGTATCGAGTTCCAGATACTTGGAACCGAATCCGGATGTTTTATGCTGTTTTCTGCCCATGTACGGCTTCAGAAGCGGCTGCAGCTTGCTCCAGGTTTCCTCTTTGATCGATTCGGTTTCCCGGCGCATGTACTTCTTCACGGTTTCCGCGCTCACATTCGCAAGACGGGCAAATTCCGTAACGGATTCATAACCCTCTGTCACACAACGGTGAAGGGCCTTCACGATGTCGTCTGTCAATTTCATGGTTCGAGACTCCTGTAAGTTTCGCTCTTTAAATTACCATTATTTTGCCGAAGAATCAAGTTCCCGTTTCGTTTTTTTTCAAAAAACACCTTGATTTTTCCGTTTTAGACGATACCTTTTCTTGAAAATAAAACCTGAGGAGAACTATCTATGGAAAGCGCGGATCTCTGGAAGCTGCCCCCAATCGAAAAAATACCCGAAGCCTACGGCGCGATCGCCGACGGACGCGTCGCCATGAAGGACTCCTCCGCCGACGTCGTCTCTTCCGACGGAACAAAAACCTACCGTGTCCGCTGGAACGGCGACCTCTATTCCTCCGACGACAACGCTTCCAAGTGGCAGGGATACACCGGCTATCCCATCGTCGCCGTTCTGCTCCTGCAAGGCAGACTTCCTCTCAATCAGGACGTTATGACGCTGTTCAAGGGAATCCCCTGGAAAGAGCTCAATAAAAAACACAAAAACAAATACGCTGAAGCGCTCGCGGAAGTTCTCGAAGACATCCGCGCAAACGGCGGCGATCCGGACCGCGTCCGTCGGGAAATGCAGACCGTTTACTCCGCTCTCGAAGCGCTCAAGCTGCCGCGCCGGCGCGGCGCGGCAAAAAAAGCGGAGCGTCCCGCGCCTCAGCCGTTCGCATCGTTTCCAGTGCTGCCGGCGGAACCGGAGCCGCTGCTTGAACTCTGCCGCAAAGCGGGGCTCTCCGCATTCTCCACGGACTCGCGTTCCGTTTTCGTGAACGGCGCCGTTTACAGTTTCGACGCATTTGACCACGACGCCTGGGAAATGTTTCTCGACGAATATCTCAAGCCGGGAATCCGGAAGGCCGGACACGATGTCAAGCCTTTGATGCGCAGGCAGCTGGATGCGGGAAAGCAGACCGGAGATTTTGTTTTCGACTCCGCTCTTGCCGCGTATCTGCTTGATTCGCTTTCCGGATGCCGTCCGCTCGCCGAAGTTGCGAAACTCAAATTGAACGCAACCGTTCCTGACGCCGTTCAGAATCCCGCGGTCATCGCCGCACTGGTTCCGGCGCTGACAAAGGAACTGGAACAGACCGGAATGCTCCATCTCTTTGAAACGGTCGAACTTCCGCTCTGCGAAGTTCTTGTTGAAATGGAACACAACGGCGTTGCCGCCGACCGCGCCATGCTGAAGGAATTCGGCGTAAAACTCTCCGGGAAAATTGAGGAACTCCGGCGGAAGGTGTTTGAACTTGCCGGAACGGAGTTCAACATCAACTCCCCGAAACAGCTCGGCGAACTGCTCTTTGAAAAGCTCGCCCTCCCCTCCGGGAAAAAGACGAAGAGCGGATACTCCACCGATATCGAAGTGCTCGCCGCACTGCGCGACAAGCACCCCGTCGTTCCCGCCGTCATGGAATTCCGCCAGCTGATGAAACTCAAATCCACCTATGTGGACGGGCTCCTTTCCGAAATCGCCTCCGACGGGCGCATCCACACCTCCTTCAACATGATGGCGACCGCAACCGGACGGCTCAGTTCCGCCGAGCCGAATCTTCAGAACATCCCGGTCCGCACGGAACTCGGAGCGGAAATCCGCCGCATGTTCGTTGCGGAACCGGGGAATGTGCTGATCGACGCCGATTACTCCCAGATTGAACTGCGCCTCCTCGCCCACATCTCCGGCGATGAAGTCATGCGCAACGCCTTCCGGAGCGGATTCGACATCCACACCGTCACGGCGTCGCAAGTCTTCGGTGTTCAACCGGATGCGGTCACTCCGGAGATGCGCCGCCGCGCAAAAGCGGTCAACTTCGGCATCGTCTACGGAATCTCCCGCTTCGCACTCGCGGAAGACCTCGGAGTTTCCCGCAAAGAGGCGGACGATTATATGAATCAGTACTTCGCGACCTATTCCGGCGTTAAACGTTACATGGAGGAGATCGTCAAAACAGCAAAGAAGCGGGGATACGTCGCAACCATCATGGGCCGCCGCCGCTACCTGCCCGAACTGGAATCTCCGGTCTTCAACATCCGCGCGTTCGGCGAACGCGTCGCCCTGAACGCCCCGATACAGGGCTCCTCCGCGGACATCATCAAACTTGCAATGATCAACACGGCACGCCGTCTCCGCGCCGAAAAACGCAAGGCGAAGCTGATTCTGCAGATACACGACGAACTCATCATCGAAGCTCCGCTTGCGGAGGCGGAACCGATCAAGACTCTGCTCCGCGAGGAAATGGAAAACGTCATGCGCCTCTCCGTTCCCCTGACCGTTGACGTCGCCGCCGGGAAAAACTGGGCGGAAGCGAAATAAGGAATCTGAATCATGAATGAAATCCAACAGAAAATCGAATCTCTGCGCACGTTTCTGCGCGACTGCGACTACCGTTACTACATTCTCGACGACCCGAATGTCTCCGACGCCGAATACGACAGCAAGATGAAGGAACTGAAGGAGCTGGAACGCGCAAATCCGCAGTTCATCACCCCCGACTCCCCCTCCCAGCGCGTCTCCGGAGCACCCTCCCGCGAATTCAAAACGGTCCGCCACCGTTCCCCGCTGCTGAGTCTGGACAACACATTTTCCTTCCCGGAACTTGAGGATTTCGAGAAGCGCGTCCACGCCGTCGCACTCTTCCCCGAATATCGAGCGGAACTCAAAAGCGACGGGCTTTCCATTGCGGTGATCTATGAAAACGGCGTGCTGATCAACGCCGCCACCCGCGGCGACGGCACGGTCGGCGAAGACGTCACCGCGAACGTCCGCACAATCCGCAGCATTCCGCTGCGCCTCAAAGAGCCGGTCAGACGGCTCGAAGTGCGCGGGGAAATCTACATGCCGAAAAGCTCGTTCCTGCGTCTGAACGAAATGCGCGAAGATCAGGGCGAAAAGATTTTTGCGAACCCGCGCAACGCCGCCGCCGGCTCACTCCGCCAGCTCGACCCGAACATCACGGCAAAGCGCGATCTCGCCGCATTTTTCTATGAAATCATCTACGCGGAGGGAATGGACTTCCCCACGCAGAATTCAAAAATCGATTTTCTGAAAAAAGTCGGGCTGCCGACCAATCCGGAAAGCCGCTTCTGCCACAACATCAATGAGGTGTGGGAGGCGCGGAACGCATTCTGCGACATGCGCCATGAACTGCCTTACGACATCGACGGCGTTGTCGTCAAGCTCAACGACACCGCCGCGCAAGCGGAACTCGGCTCCACCTCGAAAAGCCCCCGCTGGGCAATCGCCTACAAGTTCCCGGCAGAGGAAAAAGAGACCAGACTTCTGGATGTGGAAATCAATGTCGGTCGCACCGGCATCATCGCTCCGACCGCCGTTCTCGCCCCCGTCCCGCTTGCAGGCTCCATCATCAGCCGCGCAAGTCTGCACAACTTCGATTACATCCGTGAAAAAGATCTGCGCATCGGCGACACCGTGGTCCTGCACAAAGCGGGGGACGTGATCCCCGAAATTCTCCGCGCCCTCCCCGAAAAACGGAACGGAAGCGAGCGCATCATTGAAATTCCCGCCGTCTGCCCCGCGTGCGGCGGCCCAGTCGTCCGCCTCGGGGAAGAGGTTGCCCACCGCTGCGAAAACCCGGACTGCCCGTCGCGGATCCGCGAAAGCCTGCGCTTTTTCGCCTCCCGCGATGCCATGGATATCGACGGGCTCGGCCCCGCAGTCATCGACCTGCTCCTCGAACACAAGTACGTCACCAGCATCGCCGATCTGTACCGTCTGAACATTCTGCAGCTGGTCGGACTGGAACGCATGGGAGAAAAATCCGCAAGGAATCTGCTGAAAGCGATTGAGGAGAGCCGCCACCGCGACTTGTCGCGTCTGATTACCGCGCTCGGAATTCCGCAGATCGGTTCGCGAACAGCAAAACTGCTCTGCCGCAAATTCCGCACAATGGATTCCTTCCTCAATGCAACGGAACAGGATTTTGAAGCAGTTGAAGAAATCGGTCCCGTTATGGCGCAGAGTCTGACGGACTTTTTCGCATCCGAACGCAGCCGCGTCCTCATCAGCAATCTCCGCGAACTCGGACTCAATATGACCGAATCCGTTCCGGAAGACACCGACGATGCGCTTGCAGGCAAGACCTTCGTCCTGACCGGCGCGCTCTCCACTATGACGCGTCAGGAAGCGGGCGAAGCGATCATGAAACGCGGCGGAAAAGTCAGCGGGAGCGTCAGCAAAAAGACATCGTATGTGGTCGCGGGAGAAGCAACCGGAAGCAAATACGACAAAGCGGTCGAACTCGGAATTCCGATTCTGGATGAAGCGGGGCTTCTCGCCCTCCTGAAACCCGGCGCACCCGCGGAGCCTGCTCCGCAGCCCGAAGCCAAACCGGACCCCGATGACCTGTTTGCAAATTTATAAAAAAAACGGCGTTTTGCAGACGGC
>URNE01000229.1 GCA_900549045.1 uncultured bacterium
CACGACGCTCTTCCGATCTGAGTCTGACGGGACCTGCGCCGCTGCCGGGCGAAGAATCCGCCGCGATGTGGCTTCGTTCAAACGATGAACCGCCAAAATTGAAAGTTGAATTTCCGGAATGAAAGTTCTGATTTTTATTTTTTCCCTGCTTGCACCCGCGCTTTTTGCCTGCGGTCCTTTTTTCCCGAACACGTGGTTTTTTAAAAATTTTTAGAATTTGGACGGAGGGTATCTTTATGCGAATTTTGCAAAAGAACTCGAACTGATGCGTCTGGAGGCGAAAGCGGAATGGGATAAGCCGGAATCGCATCTGCATTCACTCTCCCGTCTCGCTCCGCCGCGTCTGAAACGCTCCATGCGCGATGCGGAGAAAATGGATTTTCTGCGTCTGGTTCCAGGCGGCAATGCGGAGGCGTATCTGAAACTGGCGTTTGACGAGGCGCGCGAAGGCAAAGCTCCGAATTGGAGCGCGGTTCCGAATCTGCCCGGGCAGCTGCGTCTTTTCCTGCGCGGATGGGAGATCGTGCGTTCGAGCGATCCGGAAAAGCCTGTCGCCGCGCCGGAGGAGTGGCTGAGGCTGGCCAACGATCCGCAGAGCGCGCCCGACCGCACGGTGTGGGCGTGCTACATGCTCGGCAACCTCGCGGCGTCGCAGGGAGACGAGGAGGGACGCCGCAAATGGCATGACCTCTGCCGCAAACGCGTCAACGAGGGGTATTCCGATTCCGCAGGGCTCGGGTTTGCAACTCTGAAACAGGAGCTCCGCGGACGCAAGCGGGAAGGCCGTGTCCTTGCCGCTCTCTACCGTTATTATCTTGAACCGGACATTCGGAACCTGGAGGAGCTTTATTATGTCGTCAAGCAGGAAATCGCGGCGTATGAAGCCTGGGTTGAGATTCCGGAACTGCGGGAGCTTTACGCCGCATTCTGGATGACTTCCGCCGGATATTATGTCAAGCCGGAATTTCTGGACAGGGTGGAGAAAAAGAACATCAAGCTCACGAACTCCGCCCGCATGGCCTGTCTCGCGTGGCAGGCCGGAAAACCGGAGCTGTGCGAACGCTGGCTGAAACAGATCAAAAAAGAGGATGTTTTGAGCGACTGGCTTTATGCCAATCTTGCGCGCGCGAGGGGCGACCGCGACGCCGAACTCCGCTATCTGCGCAGCTGGGTGAAGCGGATTGACGAATCCGGCGTCCGCTTCGTTTCGACGAATCCGGCGGAGGAAGGGGCGATGCTCGGTTTCGAGTCCCATTTCGAACAGCCGCCGCAGGAGACCGGACGCGCCTTTTCCGCGGAACGGAAGAGCGTGATGCTGCGGATCGGCGGAATTCAAGTGGAAAAAGGCGACCTGGAACAGGCGCTTTTCTGCTTTCTCAAGGCGAACAGCACTCTCGACGCCGCGCAGATCGCGGAACACATGATGACGACGGAGGATTTGCTGCGCTATGTTTCCGCGTTTTCCGCAACGCGCTTCCGGACGCTGAAGCCGGAGCAGTTCAAGGTTCTGGAAGACATCGTGTCGCGCCGTCTGATCCGCGAGGGACGCTTTGAGGATGCTCTCGCCATTCTGCGTCCGACGTCGCTCCGGGCGTCGCTGCTGCGTCTCTACATGAGCGAACTTGGCGAATCGCTTAATCCGTCGCTTTCATCCGATCTGCGGAGTCTGCATCTGTACAATGCCGCGCGTGTGATGTACTGGAAGGGAATGGAGCTGCAGGGATCGGTGACCGCGCCCGATTTCGCATTTTTTGGCGGCAATTACATGACCGATCCGAACCATCGTTTTCTTTACCGGGATCAGGCTCTGGAGATGATTTGGCAGGCGTCGCGTCTTGCTCAGGACAAGGGGCTGAAAGCGCTGATTCTTTATTCGGGCGGCGTTTATTCGGTGCGTGCGTACCCTCATGGCGATCAGAAAACCGCCGACCTTTTCTACAAGCGTCTTGTGCGGGAATGCCGCTTTCTTCCGCTTGCCGTTTACTGCGATAAAAAACGGTGGTTCGACCCCGGACATGTTGAGCTTCCGGCAATTTACACGATCGCTCCGGTGGAATCGTTGAGCGAAGTGCACAAGATGCTACGCTCCTCCGTTTCGCACGACCAGGTCCCGACGATGCCGCGGGCGTTGATGGCCCCGCGCTGAAGCGCGGATCCGCAATCAGAAATCCTGCTCTTCAGGCTCCGTTCCGCATCAGACCGGTTCGCAGAAGCCGAGCAGATCGTCGACGTTCGCTGTAGCGAGACATTCGACCGTATCGGCGGCGCCATAATAGATTTTGACTTCTCCGGAGTCCTCGAGAATCATTCCGCCGGGGAATATGACTTCGCCGCGGAACCCTTTGCACTCATATTCCGCTTCCGGGGCGATGAGCGGAGTGCGTCCCATGCCGATGACCTTCGAGGGATCGTTCAGATCCAGAAGCATGAGCCCTGCATAATAGACCTTGTGCCAGTTGCTGTGCCAGGCGGGAAGTTCACGTTCCACGAATTTGACGCCGTGGAATGTCGTGAGCCATCCGCGCGGTGTTTTGACCGGAGGTGCGGCGGGGCCGATCTTGGCGTTCGCGAACGGAACGCGCTCGCCGCCGAGAACCAGTTTTGTGTTGCCCCAGTAGCAGAGGTCGGGGGAATCGGAACTCCAGATATCGAATTTTTCTCCGGCTCCGCGGCTGTAAATCGGGAAGGGACGCTCCAGACGGAAGTATTTCCCGTTGATTTTTTCGGGGAAAATGACCATGTTGCGGTTGTCGGGCGCGGAAAGAGATTTGATTTCAAAGTGTTCAAAATCATCCGTTGCTGCAATGCCGCCGCGCAGACCGTGCCGGGTATCGACCGCAAAGCACATGACGACTTGGCCGTCGACGACCGTGAGGCGCGGATCGTATGCGCGGATGATTTCATCGTCCGCAAGCTGGAAGACTGGCTTTGGACCGGGCGTCCAGTGAATGCCGTCGTCACTGAGAGCAATTCCGATATTGGTCTTGACCGGATGCTCTTTGATGCGGAACTCCTCTTCGTCGAGTCCGTAGTCGTTGCGGAAACACATGACGTACTTGCCCTGATACTTGCAGATTCCAGCGTTGAAAATCAGCACTGCCTCGTAGGGAATATCCTTTGCCGAGAGAATGGGATTCCCTTCATACCGTTTCAAAAAATCCGGTGTGACCATGTTATGCTCCTTTTGCTGAATAATGGTTCTTTCATCATACTTCATTTTTCAGGGAAAGCAACGTTTTTAAGGTTGTTTCTCTTGAAACATTTTGAAACACGGACTATATTCCCCGATGAAAAGAGGAGGAAAAATGGCGACTGTGCGGCAGATTGCAAAACTTGCGGATGTTTCGCCCGCAACCGTTTCGCGCGTGCTCAACAATTACGAACATGTGCGTCCGGACGTTCGCGCACGGGTGATCCGCGCCGCCCGCGAACTCGGCGGGTTTCGAGACAGCCGGAATATCGCCGTGCTTATCGCGTCGGACGCCGCGTTCTGGTCCTATTCCGGAATCATGCTTTCGGCGCTTCTGGCGGAGCTCAGGAAACGCGGATATCACGAAATCATCGTCACTGAAAACTCCGCGAATCTTCTGCACGAACATCTTCTGGACGGCGCGATTTCCATGCTCCTTCACGATGGAATTGAGCAGGTGTGGGACGAGAAGCAGGCGATTCCGCTGATCTGCATCAACGCATGCCCGCGCCATATCAGCGGAATCTATTCGGTGTTCAGCAACGACCGGCAGGGAGTGTGGCTCGCGCTGGATCATCTGCACGCCCTCGGACATATCCGGATTGCCTATCTTGCCAACGAACCGCGCAGGGCGGAGCGTAACAGCAACAGCGGGAGGCGGCTGGAGGCGTACCGGTAGTGGATGGCGGCGCACGGCGGCGCTCCGGTCGTCGTGCAGGCATTGGAGCGGCTCGACGATGCAATCCGCCGTGAAAAGCTGACGGCTGTTTTTTCGGTCGGCGAGATGAACGGGCTTCTGACCTGGTCGCACCTCCGGAATGCCGGCTGGCGGATTCCGGAAGAACTTTCGCTGGTCTGTTTCAGGAATCCCTCGATTGTGCTTGAAGGTCTGCCGGAACTGACGTCGATTGAACAGAATTATTCGCGGATGGCGTCAAGAGTTGTTGACCAGCTGGAGTGTCTGATTGCGGGAAAACGGATTGCCGATTTGGAAATCAGCTACCGGTTCAATCCGGGCGAAACGACCGCTCCGCCGATGCGGTGATTACTTAAGATTTTCCTTTATGCGGCTTGCGAGACGGAAGCGGAGCGGAGTTGTTCCCGTGTATTTTTTGAAAACGCGGAAAAAGAAGATTTAACTCTCGAATCCAGTTTTCCATACGATTTCCTTGATTGCCAGATCGGTTCTTGTAAGGAGATATTTTGCGCGGCTGATGCGCCGGAGACTGATATACTGTTTCGGGGGAATGGCGTAGATTTTGCGGAAGCGTGCGGAAAATTCCGCCCTGCGGAGTCCGGCCAGTTTTTCCAGCTCGCTGATGCGGATTTCCTGGCCGAGATGTTCATCAATATATTCGAGAATGCGCGGGAAGTTTGCATTTGTTGCGAGCGTTTCCGGAGCGTTTTTCATACGCTCGATGAACGGGAGAATCAGTTTTGTCAGCTCGTGACGAACCTCTTCAGCTTCATAGATGCTTGAACTGCGGGTAATCAGGTCATGAAATTTTCGGAAGAGTGCAA
>URNE01000230.1 GCA_900549045.1 uncultured bacterium
AAACGGTGCGGCTTTTCATTCTTCCCTGTTTTCCGCCTTTGCTTTCCGATACTCGCCCGGAGCCGTGCCGTAGACTTCGCGGAACTGCCGGTTGAAGTTGGAGATGTTGTTGAATCCGGCTGCATAGGCGGTGCGGCAGATGGATTCGTCGGTGTTTTTCAGCATGGAACAGGCGAGCTGCAGGCGGGTCCGCGTGATGTAGGGATAAGGGGCGCAGCCCATGGCGCGGCGGAAGAGTTTGCGGAAGTTCGGGACGCTTGTCGCGCAGAGTTTCGCCAGCTGTTCGAGAGCAAGCGGTTCCGCGATATGCGCGTTGATGAAATCGAGCGCGGGGATGATCCGGCGGACGTCGCAGAACTGTCCGGTGCGGCCGCCGACTGTTTCCGGGGCGAGACGGTCCAGTTCGATGAACAGCTGCCAGAGAAGAGCACGGAGCATGGGCTGCCAGTTGCGGGGCGCGTCGCGGCGTTCCAGCAGAATGCGGCGGATGCAGGCGGCTGCTTCCGGATGTTTTTCCCCGTCGATGATGTTCCGGAACGCTTCGCCGCAGCAGCGTTCGAGAATGAGATTCATGCGGAGCTCGTCCATGCTTCCGGCGAGGAGTCCCGCCGGGTCGAAATTCAGGAAGCCCCAGCGGGTTGTCTGTCCGGGATTGCTCTTGGCCAGATGCACTTCCTGCGTGGTGATGAAAACCGCGTCGCCCGCTTTGAAGGTGAGGATTTTGCCGCCGATGAGCAAAACCCCGGAGCCGTCAAAGCAGTATCCGATTTCGCAGAGGTTATGGAGATGCGCGGCGACGTTCGGCGTTTCTCCGCGCGTGTTGAAATCCGCTTCGTTCACTGGAAACGCCGGATCGACGGAGATCGGCGCCAATTCGCCGTTTTTTTCGATATTTGATTGATTGCGCATAGTTTTTAAGTAAAAATGTGGTGGAGTTTATTTGTTTCTTGCTGTATAATATATCGCGGAAACAACAGAATGCAAAGGAGAACGGCTATGGAAAAGAAAATAAAAGTCGGATTGATCGGCGCCGGCCGGATGGCGGAGTATCATGTCGGGGGATTCCTGGAAGGCGGCGCGGAAGTCGTTGCCGTTGCGGATATGAATGCGGAAAAAGGGAAGGCGTTCGCCGCAAAATGGGGCTTCCCCGGTGAAGTTTATGAAAACCTTTCCGCCATGACGGCTGCGCATCCGGATCTGGACGCCGTTTCGGTGATTACGCCGAACAAGTTTCATCATCCGCTTGTGATGGAGGCACTCGGGCGCGGACTGCATGTTTTCTGCGAGAAACCGCCCGCGTTGAATTCAAACGAGATGTGCGAAATGGCGGAGCTGGCGGAAAAATCGGGAAAAACGCTGATGTTCAACCTCAACAACCGGGCGCGTCTGGATGCGCTTCATATCAAGAAACTGATCGGCGAAGGAAAAATCGGGCGCATCAATTCCGCTCAGGCCACGTGGCAGCGGAGAACGGGCATTCCCTGTTTCGGCGGCTGGTTCACGACGAAGGCGATCGCCGGCGGCGGTCCCCTCATCGACCTGCTTCATATGATTGATCTTGCGCTCTGGTTCATGAATTATCCGGAGCCGGAATATGTGCTTGCGCAGACGTTCAGCGACTTTATCGACAATCCCGAATTCCAGGGGGCGTGGGGCAAGACGGTTTCTCTGCACGGGACGACCGACGTCGAATCCGCATGTCACGGCTTTGTCCGTTTCAAAACCGGACAGGTTCTTACGCTCCACAATTCGTGGGCGGAGCTGGTGCGCGGGGAGGATACCTATGTCGCGCTTCAGGGAACGGAGACGGGAGTGCGGATCCGTTCCATCAACAATAACAACACCTGCGAGCTCTACTCGCAGAAAAAGGGCGTTTCCGACGACAAGAACCTGCGGTTCAAGAACGACGACGACATGGGGCGCACCCGGATGCCGGAAAACTTTATCCGGGCTCTTCGCGGGGAGGCCGCGCCGCTCTCAGTGCCGTCCGAGGCCGTCAAGCTGATGCGGCTGATCGACGCCGTCTATCTCTCCGCATCGTCCGGAAAACCCGTCCGCATTGAGAGCGACGGTCGGATAGAACCTTTAATCTGAGGAGGTAAGGAATATGAAACAGATTGTAATGCATGGACCGCGCAAAAGCCGCGTGGTAGAAGTGCCGATGCCGGAATTCACGGACGATCAGCTTCTGGTCAAAGTCACGTACACCGGGATGTGTCATTCGGAGTGGTATCCGTGGAGCGTCGCGGAAGAGGGGGAGGTTTTCGGACATGAAGCGGTCGGAGTCGTTGCCGAAGCGGGGAGGAACGTTCAGGGATTCAAGCCGGGCGACCGCGTCACCGGGCTCGGCGGCGGAGGATACAAGGAGTATATCGTCATGGATCCGGTGAAGACCTGTCATGTGCCGGACAATCTGAAGGACGAGGACGCGATTGTGGAGCCGCTGGCGTGTCTGCTCAGCTGCGCCGTCAAGATGATGCCGGCGACTCCGGGCGACCCGATTGCGGTTGTCGGCTGCGGTTACATGGGGCTCGGCATGATTTCGCTGTTCCGTCTTTGCGGATACGGCAAGATCGTTGCCGTGGACAAGCGTCCGGAAGCTCTGGAGAACGCAAAACGTTTCGGTGCGACGGAATGCTGTCTGCCCGGCGAAATCCCGTCGGAATATATCCTGAACTGGGAGACGATGGGGAAGGTCGATCTTACCCGCGACAGCAACAATGAAAAGCTTTTCGCGATGGGACTTCCGAATGTCATGGAGTTCTCCGGAACCGAAGACGGGCTGCGTCTTGCCGGGGATCTGGTCTCCGCGCACGGACGTCTCGGTATCGGCGGCTATCACAACGATTCGTTCCGAACCCTTGATTACAAGCTCTGGAACTTCAAGGCGTTTACTTCGATCAACTGTCACGAACGCCGCGTTCTCTATGAGGCGGGACTCTGTCAGCGGTGTCTGGATCTGCTTTCTTCGGGACTCTGGAAGTTCACCGGAGTGACGGACCACATCTATTCGATGGAGGAGTTCGACAAAGCCAACGAGGAGATGGAGGCGCATGCCCGCAACTTCATCAAAGGCGCGGTCCGCTGCTGAATTCGTCTGAGCCGTCCCCGAACACCGGGGACGGCATTCCGCATTTCAAAAAATTCCTTTCAAATCTTGATATTGCCGTCGTCCGGTGATATAGTATGATATCAAGTATGATATAATTGAACCAGGAGAAAAGGTCTGATGAAGAAGGTCGTTTACCCGGAAAAAGACAATGCCATTCTGCACAATCCCGGCTGCGGGGCGATGCTGCTTCAGCGCGGGGCGAACAAACTGCGCTTCGATCAGATTCCGAAAGACTCCTGGTTTCTGAAAGAAAAGCTGATCGACAAAATCGCATTCTGCATCCCATGGTCCGTTCTGGAACCGGCGGAGGGGAAAATTCTCTGGGAACATCCCGACTGGGAAGGATGCATCAACTCCTGGATCGACGCCGGTTACAAAGTCGCTCTCGAAGTGCGCGGCATGGATACCTGGGGAACCTTCTACAATCAAGGCGTTCCGCAGTGGGTGTTTGACGCGGGGGCGAAATACGTGGATGAATCCATGGAGCTCTACAAGGGCGGCTGGGTTCTGAATTTTCTCGATTTCGACAAGGCGAAACACCCGGTCCGCTATCCGGTTTACTGGGACCGCGTCTATCTGGAAAAAGTCCGCAACCTTGTGAACGCCATGGGCGAGCGGTACAACGGGCGTCCGGAAATTGAATATGTCTGCCAGGGTTTTCTCGGACGCTGGGGCGAGATGCATCTTTCCGCGAACAGTCCGCTTCAGCCGTGGTTCGACGCCGGATTCTCACGCGAGCGTTACATCGAAACTCTTTATGAGCTGATCGACATGCACAAAGCGGTGTTTCCGGATACGCGAATCTGCCAGGAGATCTGCGCGCCGGTGTTTGCGGAAAAAGAGGGGGACGACTATCTTTCCGAAACGGACGTTCCGGAAATCTATGCGTATCTGGCGAAGAACAGAGTCATGATGAAACAGAACGGAATCGGAAAATCGTGGCATGGAACGCGTTCGCGCTATATGAACCAGCCGACGATGGAAATTTTTGACCAGTACTACCGCATGACGCCGGTCGCGTGCGAAAATCTGGTGCTTCCGCAGGCGTTGGAGGATGCGCTGGACAACTGCCACATCTCCTACTGGCATCCCGGCGGCGAGCGCGAGGGTCTGCATATCCTTGAGCACGAAAAACCGATTCCGCTTGAGGAAAAAAAGATCTGGAGTTACCTCAGATTCTTCCCGGACGAGTACGCGAAGATGACGGTTGAGGACGAAAAAAATGTCTGGCGCATGATGGCGCGCCGCTGCGGATACCGCCTGGAGATCGAGAAAATCGCGATTGACGACTGTGTCGTTTCGATGACCTGGAAGAATTCGGGAAGTGCGCCGTGTTATGAAGATCTGACGCTGGAGCTGGATGCTCTGGTTGACGGCAGGCCGGTCTCATCGCTGTGCTGTCCGGTTCTTGCGGACGGCGAGGAGAAGTACCGGATGCCGCATGAGATTCCCGAGGGAGCGGAATTGCGTCTGCGTCTTTCCGCTCCGCGCGGCGTGATTTCGCTCGGAATCCGCGGTCAGGAGGCGGACGGCAGTTATCGCTGGCGTCTCTGATTTCCGCGGGGGAACAGCCGTGAAGCGGGAATTTC
>URNE01000231.1 GCA_900549045.1 uncultured bacterium
ATACATTGCTGTAACTACTTTCTTTCAAAAGCGTTTCCGGTGAAAATATAACCGGCGGAGAAAACAATGTCAAGATTATTTAGAAGAATATTTAGAAAATAATGTTTAGAA
Source organism: uncultured bacterium (assembly GCA_900549045.1). Taxonomy (GTDB): domain Bacteria; phylum Verrucomicrobiota; class Lentisphaeria; order Victivallales; family UBA1829; genus UBA1829. The sequence goes on from URNE01000231.1 coordinate 112, forward strand.
ATGTTTAGCAACGGACAAAAAAAACGGCGGTCCGCATGAATGGAATCCGCCGTTTTTGAGTTCCGGTTATTTGAAGCTGCGGACAGCTTCCTCCGCGCATTCCGCGAGGAACTTGGCGTCCGGATCGCTGATGCTCTTCGGAACGAACTTTACGTCCGCCGCGGTGCGTTTGAAGAGGAAGAGGTACCAGACGCAGCCCTGAAGGTATTCACCGCGCCGGTTCAGATGAATGGTGTCGCTGTCGATGTGCAGCATGCCGTCGCGCCGTTTTATCCAGTAGAACTTTCCGACGACGTCGCCCGCCTGCTTCGGGAGGTCGGGCGGGTTGAGGGCCTTGCGGAGTGCGGGATCGCAGGGCTTGAACTTGTCCGCGGTTTTTTCGCGCACGATCTGCACCGCGAATCCGGTGGGGATGATGCGGAAGCCATGCTTTCCGGCGAGCGCGCGATAATTGTTTGTGAGGCGTTCATACATGCCGTTCTGGTCAAATCCCCACTTCGGTTTTGGAAGCATGATGCGCGGGTCGTCGGCGCGGTAGGACCAGGTCTGCTGGATGACGATTTCCGCTTTCGGCTGATGCCTGCGGATCATGCCGATGAGCTCCTCGGCGAAGCGGAAACTTTCCGGATTCCAGCTTTCGTGACTCGCCTGCTGAATGGTGACGATGTCCCACTGGTCCGCAGTCAGCAGGTCCTGAAGCGAGACTTTGTTTTTCGGGCGGTTGTCCAGGTTGAGATTTGTCCAGTACGGACGGTGCGCGGGGGCGGCTTCTGATTTTCGGTATTCCGCGCAGTGGCGCTGCATGGAACAGCCGCCGATCATCGCCTGGGCAAGTTTGAGTTTGTCCTTTCCGGAGGCTTTGACGATGTTCGGGAGATCGCGCAGGACGCTCTGCGAGAAGCTGTTGCCGATCATCAGGACTTTGAGTTCCTCCGCTCCGCAGAACGCGGCTGCGAGCAGAAAAACGGCTGCGAGTGAGAATGCTTTCAGGTTCATGCAAAAACTCCTTGTTTACAGGTGGATTTCTGTTCAGCGGCGCAGGCGTCTGCGCCAGGAGACGAGACTGCGTTTGGTGGTGATCAGGAAGAACGCCGCCAGCAGTCCCGCCGGCGCAAGGAAAAAGACCCATGTTCCGAAGCAGCGCAGAAGAATCGCTCCGAGCACCGCGCCGGAGATGAAGAACGCGATCACGCCGTAGTAGTGCATCGTCTTTCCGAATTCCCTGCGGTCGCCCTCGAATCCTTTGTAGAGCGCGTCGGTTCCGGAGCGCAGATTTCCGGTGCACATGGTGGAAGCGAACGGCAGACCGTTCACCCGGCGGAAGGTCTGGACCTGGAGTGCGCAGACGAAGGCGATCAGCGAGTTCACCACAAAATCAAAGTCGCCGGATGGGATGAAGTAGAGGGGAAGGAGACAGAGAATTTCCAGCAGGATCACCGACTGGTTCCATGAAATGCGGCGGAGCGGTGAGAGACGGCGCCGGATTGCGTTTGCCGCAAAGACGCCGCAGGCGTACGAGAGGATCGCCATGAGATAGCGTCCGCTCAGCGTCCAGTCGCAGTCGGCGAGGCTGAGTCCGAAGAGCACCATGTTGCCTGTCACCGCATTCGCGAAGACATGTCCGCGGTAGAGATAGGTGTAGATGTCGAGGAATCCGCCGACCACGCTCAGCACGCACGCCGCCGTGATCCGCTCGGAATCGGATGTCATGGTTACAGCCATCAGTCGATGTTGATTTTGAAGGGTTTCTGTTTCAGTCCCGCGGTGAAGTCGGAGACGAGTCCGTTGATGCACTTTTCGGTCACTGCCTTCGGGCAGTTCATGCGGGAGACGGCGAACGCCTCCATGTCGCGGAAGGTGATGCAGAGGGGGAGGGGGAGCGTGACCGGTTCTTTTTCCTGCCTGCAGTATTGTCCGGCGCGTTCGCAGAGTTCGTCGACGCCCATCACAAGGCGTCCCCAGGTCGCCTGAAGCGCGAGTTCGGAAACGGGCTGCGAGAGGTTCATGACGTCGGCGAAACGCAGAAGGGAAATGTCGATTTTGAGCGCGGCGAACAGGCGGCTGACTCCGTGCACGCGCAGGATTTCCCCGCCGATCAGGTCTTTGAGGTTGACCGAGGCGAGCGTATGGAAATCGGATGGTTTCAGAAGCATGACGTCGTCGCCCGGCTTGAGCGGAACGGGAGCGAGACGCAGCACGGGCATGGAGGTTTCGCGGTCGCGGTAGTGACGGGCAAGTTCAACCATCAGGCGCGGCGAACAGGTTTCAAATCCGATTCCGAGCAGAGCCTGAACGATTTTCTGCGCAATGACCCGCAGTTTTTCATCGGGGAGGGAGAGGGACGGGCTGATTGCGCCAAGAACTGTTTTTTCGTTGACCGGAACATCGGAAACGGCGGTTGTGACGGCGCTGCGCTTGAAGTCGGCGGCGACATGCGGGTAGCCGGATTCTTCGAGCGCGCGGATGATCATGTTTTCCAGATCGCTCTCCTTGATTGTGCGGTTTTTCGTGGAGAGCAGGGCGAATTCGATGGAGAGCGAGAGATCGCCGGCGATCCAGGACTCCGTTTCGCCCGCGGCGATGCAGGCGCGGATGATGCGGGTCTGAATCTCCTCCACGTCAAACGGAACCGTGGAGCCGTCCGCTCGGAAAATCATAATCGATGTGTTGCTGAGCTGAATCATGAAGACACCTCAGAATAGTTCTTTTTTGTTGCGCAGAATTTCGCGGTACTTGTCGAACACGCCCGCTTTCGAGACGAAGCCGATGTACTTGCCGTCGCGCGTGACGGGCAGCAGCCAGGTGTGCAGACGCTCGAACAGCCGGGTCGCCGCGCCGAGAGTATCGCGGTCGGAGAGCGCGGGCGGCGCATCCGACATGACGTCATAGACAAGCGCGACGTCGTACAGGTTCGAATCGAGCAGGAACGGGCGCACGTCGTCGAGCGTGACAATTCCCACAATCGCTCCCTTGTCGTCCAGCACGGGGAAGACGTTGCGCTGCGACGTCATGACGTTTTTCAGCAGGGTGCGGAGATTGTCCGAAACGGAAACGGAAATGAAATCGTCTTCGACCAGTTCCCCGATGGAGACTTTTTCCATCAGGACGGCTGTCTGATTCGGTTCGGCGGAGCCGCCGTGCTCTTCGATCTGGGTTTTGTAAACATTGTATTTCGTGATCTTTTTGCTGATGAAGCAGGAGAGGGAGGCTACGATCATCAGCGGAATGAAGAGCCGGTATCCTCCGGTGATTTCCGCGATGAGGAACATGCCGGTCATCGGCGCGTGCATGACGCCCGCAATCACTCCGCCCATGCCGACGGCGATGAAGTTGACTTCGCTCAGATGATAATTTTCCGCCGCAACCATATTCACAAACCGTGCGACGCCGAATCCGGTGAAGGCGCCGATGAACATGGAAGGCGCGAATATGCCGCCGTCGCCGCCCGAATCAAGCGTCGCCGAAGTCGCGAACACCTTCAGCAGAACGAGCAGAAAACAGACGCCGAGAAAGAGCCAGCCCGTGCCGACCAGCGTTCCGAACGGACAGTCCTTCATGATGTAGCCGTCGCGTCCGTCGACGATGGCGGAGATGAAGTTGTAGCCTTCGCCTTTGAGCGCGGGGAGCATGAGGAACATCAGATAGAGAATCGCGCCTCCGGTGATTGCTTTCAACCACGGATTCTGAAACACCTCCCAGCGTTTGCCGAGCGCGACGGAGGTGCGGATCGTGTATGCGGAAACCAGCCCCGCCGCAATGCCGAGCAGAACGTAAAACGGAATGTTGATCGAACTCCATCCTGTGCTGAGCTGAACAAACGGCTGACTGTCGCAGAGCGTTTCCGAGACGACGGCCGCCGTGGCGGACGCCATCAGGAGCGGAACGAGTGCGGGAACCGAGAACGCCGGAAGGAGAATTTCGCACGCGAAGAGCGCTCCGGCGACCGGGCTGTTGAAGATCGCGGAAATTCCCGCGCCGCCGCCGCAGGCGAGCAGAAGCGTGCGCGTTTCGAGTCCGGTCCGCAGAAATTTCGCCACATTGGAGCCGATCGCGGAACCGGTCAGCGCAATCGGAGCTTCTAGCCCCGCCGCGCCGCCGAGTCCGACGCTGATTCCGCTGGTGACGAGGTGCGACCAGCAGTGCTGGGGGGGAATGCTGCTGGTCCCGTTCGTCGTGGAGACGATGACGTTCGCAAGGCTCTTGTCGTATTTCCCCTTCACGAAGAGTTTGACGAAGATGACGCAGATGACGATGCCGATGACCGGCATTGCCGGCGCGAGCCACATGACCCACGGACCTTCCGCGCGGCGGGCGACTTCATGGAAATATTCGGTGATGTTTTTCAGCGTGACCGCCGCCAACCCCGAGAGGAGACCGACGAAGATGCTGAGCAGAAGGATATACCCCTGGACGCCGAACCACTGCCGCAGCACTTCGGTGAACCGGAAGACGCTGAGGTGCGCATATTTCAGAAGAAGCTGATGATGAAATTTCATTGTTCCGCACCGGGGACGGGTTTTTTGCGTTTATCCCGGTTCATGGTGCGGATTTCCTTGAGGAACTCGTCGAGGTTCTGAAAATCCT
>URNE01000232.1 GCA_900549045.1 uncultured bacterium
GGGGAGTTTTATGAAGAAACTTACCGCATCACGAACAGATCCGAAATCGAATTTTTTCTCACACACGACAACTTCGCGCTGCATTATCCGTTCAACTGTCACTTGGCGCCACGCAAAAACCTGCTCCACGAAGTCTGTGTCTCACATCTCTGGTGCGGAGGAGAAAACTCCTGGATCTACTCCGAGAAGCCGTCCGGCGATGAACCCGGGCTCGTCGGAATCGTCGCGGAAGGCTCTCTCGCGGACTACAGCATTGATTACAACGCCGCGCTCGCCTGGAACGGCTCGCATTACCGCGGCGAATTCCTGCTGCATCCGGAAGACTGCATCATTGCACCGGGAGCAACGCTCACACTCCGCTTCCGCTGGGCCTTCCGGACAAAACGTCCGGACCGCGAACTGCTCGCCGACTGCGGACAGCGCATGTTCCTCCGCGCAGACCGGCTGACCGTCACTCCCGGAGAAGCCGTCCGCGGAACTCTGCAGACCGCTTTTTCATGGGATTCGCTCGCAATCGATGCGGCGGAGGGGACGGCGGTTTACACGAAAAACGGCACCTCCGCAGACTGGGAATGTTCGTTTGCAACGCTCGGAGAACGCACCATCCGCTTCACTGCGGCCGGCCACTCCGCATGGATCAGAATCAATGTCATGGAACCGACCGAAAACATTCTGCATCGCCGGGCGCGGTTTATCGCGGAAAAACAGCAGCATCACGCGCCCGGAAACCACCTCGACGGGGCGTGTCTGATTTACGACCGCACCACCGGACGGCAGTTCTGCGACGACGTCTTCAACGACTCCAACTCCGCGCGGGAACGCATCTCCATGGGCTGCACACTTGCGCTCGCGCAGCAAAGCGCCCCCTCGCCGCTCCTCGAAAACGCGCTCAAAAAATACCGGGCATACATTGAACGCGAACTTCTCGATCTCCGCACCATGACCGTTTTCGCCTCGCCATGCCGCCGCGGAAATCTCCGGGCATACGACTACCCGTGGATGGCGTTTTTCCATCTCGAATACGCCAGAGCCATGCACGAACCGGAAGCGCTAAAAACCGCAACGGGAATCATGCTCTCCTACTATGCCGTTGTCGAAAAAACCGGACAGGATTCACCCTGCATCGAAGATTACCGTCTGTTCTGCGCCCTTGAGGAAAACGGATTCCATGCGGAAGCCGGAAAACTGAAAGCGGCGGCTTTGCATCATGCGGATTCGATTCTTGCGCGCGGAACCGCGATGTATTCGGAAGAGGTTTCGTACACGCAGGCGCAATTTGCGCTCAAAACCATCAGTCTCTGCCAGGCGTTCCGGATGTCCGGCGACCGGAAGTATCTGAAACTCGTTCCGGATTTTCTGCGGAGCGTCTGCGCCTTCGGCGGGGAACAGCCCGATTTTCACTGCTTCGGTCAGGGAGTGCGCTACTGGGATCTCTACTGGTTCGGAAAAATGAAAACCTACGGCGACACCATGCCGCAATGGCTCTCCTCCTGCACCGGAGAGATGTTCATGCTCTGCGGCGAAATTCTCGGGAAACCGGAAATGACCGCGTTCGGACGCTCCATTCTGAAGAATTCGCTCTGTGTCTATGATCGCGGCGGTTTTGGTTCGGCGAGCTATCTGGTTCCGTACAAAGTCCGCATCTTCTATCCGGAAGGCGTCCCCGCGAAAAAGCACTTCCCTGCGGGAACTGTGTACGGGAAACGCTATGACGACTGGGCCGACGACCAGGACTGGTCTCTCTGTTTCGCGGCTGTGCGCAAGATTTGAAAATCACTCCGACCGCAGTACGTCGATCGGGTTCTGCTGGGCGGCTTTCCAGGCGGGATAGGTTCCGAACAGAACGCCGATTGCCGCGCTGATGAGAAGCGCCAGAACGATGAACCAAACCGAAAACGCGATCGGCATCGCGGCGTAATGCGTCACAAGAAGCGCGATCAGCACACCGAGGGCGACGCCCGTTGCGCCGCCGATGGAGGTCAGGAAAATCGTTTCAAAAAGGAACTGGCGGATGATGTCCGATTTCTGCGCGCCAAGCGCACGGCGCGTACCGATCTCCTTGCGGCGTTCGTAGACGTTCGCAAGCATGATGTTCATAATGCCGATTCCGCCGACCAGAAGCGAAATGCCGGCAATCGAACTCATAACGATCGTGAAAATATTCTGTGTCTGCTCCTGCTGCTTCAGAAGATCCAGCGGAACAAGCATGGTCCAGTCTTTCGTTTCCGAATGGAGTTTCGTCATGTAGGAGGAGATGCGTTTCGAGGTGTAGTCAATATAGCTGACGTCGCGCACCCGGATGATGAAGGTGTCGAAATCGACGTCCTCCACGGTGGCGTTGCGCGAACTGGTGTCATACGCCTTCTTGCCGAAAATGGAGTCGGAGGCCATGATGGTGATGAAAATGCAGTCGTTCGGGCTGCCGATTCCGGGAATGTTCGTTCCGTAAAGATTTTCCGCAATGCCGACGATGCGGAAGATGTCACGCTCGATCATGATCGTGCTGCCCACGATGTTCTTTTCCCCGAGCGAGAAGAGCTGACGGCGGACGTTGCTTCCGATGACGCAGTTGTTCGTGATGCCGTCGATCGGAGAAAGCCAGCGTCCCTGCACGATCTCCGAACGGCTGAAGCTCAGAAAATCGGTCGAAACGCCGACCAGCGAAAGGTCAAGACGCTTCATGCCGCTGAGAATTTTCCTGCGGGCGTTGCGGGCGACTGACACGGTCTCGACGTTGTCCATCTTGCGGATGTGCTCCAAGTCGGAAACCGTGATTCCATAACGTTCCATCAGACTGTTTCCGGAGGAGTCGGAGACGTCTTTTCCGGAGGCCGGCGGCTTGCGGGTGGCGACGATAATCTTGTCCGTGCCCATCGCTTCGATCTGAGCGAGAGCCTGAATTTTCGCGCCTTCCGAAATCGCGAGCATCGCAATGACGCTGCCCACGCCGAAAATAATGCCGAGCGACGTCAGAATCGAGCGCACTTTGTGGCGCATCAGGTTGCTGAACGAAAGTTTGAGCTGGTCGTATATCCGCATCTTACTGAAACTCCCGCGTGGTTCCCGCGATGTTGTCGATAATCTTCCAGACGGTTCCGTTTCGGAGATAAATCACCCGGTCGTAGTGCGGCTCGTAATACGGGTTGTGCGTAACCATCACAATCGTCGTCCCCGCATCGTGCAGCTCATGGAAGAGATTCATAATCTCCGCCCCCGTCTTCTCGTCCAGGTTTCCGGTCGGTTCATCTGCAAGAATGAACGTCGGATTGTTGACAAGGGAGCGGGCGACAGCGACGCGCTGGCATTCGCCGCCCGAAAGCTGCGTCGGACGGTGATCCAGACGATGCGCGAGTTTCACGCGCTCCGCCATATACGCGGAAATTTCATGGCGTTTCTTCGGCGGGACTTCCGCATAAAGCATCGGGACCTCTATATTCTCCTGCACGGTCAGATGGGGGAACAGGTTGAACGCCTGGAACACGAACCCGATCTTGATGTTGCGGACCTGCGTAAGCTCATAATCGCTCATCTTGGAAACATCAAGTCCGTCCAGACGGTATTCGCCGTCCGTGGGTTTGTCGAGCAGACCGAGAATGTTCAGCATCGTCGATTTGCCCGAGCCGGAGGAGCCCATGATTCCGATGAACTCCCCGCGCCAGACGTCATAGTTCACCCCCTTCAGAACCGGAACGGGAACGGTTCCGGCATAATAGGTCTTGCGAATGTCGGCGAGGTGAAGCGCCTCACGCTTTTCCTTCGTCTCCGCCATGCGCCGCCTCACTTGCCGCCCTGGAACGGACGGTAAAGGAAGACGTCGTCCCCCTCCTCAAGCCCTTCCGCGACCTCGACGAAGTTGTTGTTCGATTCGCCGATTTTGATAAAGACCTTTTCCGGGCCGCCGAGCGTTTTACGGTAGACCAGCAGTTTGCCGTTCTCCTCAAACACCGCCTCGATCGGAATGTAAAGGACGTCTTTCAGAATCCGCGAAACGACTTCGACCTGCACGCTCATTCCGCTGACGACGCGCGGATCGTTACCCGAAAAATCAACTACGGTCCGGTAGATTTTCGGACTGTTCTGGTCCCACGGGATCAGGTTTACGGGAAGCTGCGCGATACGTTTGATGTGTCCGTTCATCTTGATTGTCTGAATTGAATCCGGAGTGATGATCACACGGTCGCCGACGGAGATTTTCGAACGGTACTGCTCCGGCAGGTTCACATCGACGATCATCTTGCTCATATCCGGGATCGTGATGATGACCTGCTTGCGGCGGGCGTCCATGCCGACTTTAACCTCCGGATTGCCCCAGCGGCGGTCGGGATCGCCGTACATGACAATGCCCGAAACCGGCGCGCGGAGCGTCATCATCGGAAGATAAGACTGATGTTTCGCCAGATCGCGCTCCAGCTTGCGGATCTGCGTTTCATGCTGGAAAATCTGTTTTTTCTTCTGTGCAAGGGACGCTTCGGTGCGGACTTTGGTTTTCTTCATGTTCAGGCGCGCCTGCGCAAGTTTGTTGCGGAGGTCTTTGAGCTTGTTCGGCTGCGTGTAACGCTTGAAAATCTTCCGTTCGAGAACGGCGCTGTTGTACTTCGTCTTCGCACTGTCCCGCTTCTGACGGGCTGTCTCAATATTCTGCTGCGCCTTC
>URNE01000233.1 GCA_900549045.1 uncultured bacterium
CAGCATCTTGCTCTCATGCAGACCAATGTGCTGCGTGCGCAGCTCGCCCAGGCGGAGGCGCAGCGCAACCAGGCTGAAAAAAATGAACTCAGCTCCCGCGCTCAGATTCAGGTGCGCTGCAGTGAACTTGAAGCTGCCAAAGCCACGGTTCTCCAGAAGGAGAGCAAACTCGACGGCGCTTCCAAGAGCTATGAGCGTTTCAAAAAACTGTTCAAGGCGGATGCCACGACTCAGCAGAAACTTGAAGACGCGGAAACAGCATATCTTGCCGCGAAAGCTGATCTTCTTCAGGCGCAGGCAAGCGTGAAGGAGGCGGAAGCCGCAATCGAAGTCGCCAAAGCCGGAGCCGAAGCTGCGAAGGCGACCATTCAGGCGACCGCGGCGGATATCGCGCGCATTCAGGCGGATATTGACGACAGTCTGCTGGTCGCTCCGCGGGAAGGACGCATTCAGTACCGCATCGCCCAGCCGGGCGAGGTCCTCTCCGCCGGCGGCCGCGTCCTCAATCTTGTGGATCTGACCGATGTTTACATGACGTTCTTCCTTCCGGAGGAGGCGGCGGGAAAAGTGCGGATCGGTTCGGACGTCCGCCTGCTTCTCGATGCGATCCCCGGCTATCCGGTTCCCGCAAAAGTTTCGTATGTCGCGAGCGTGGCGCAGTTTACCCCGAAGACCGTGGAGACCCGCAGCGAGCGCGAAAAGCTGATGTTTCGCGTCAAGGCGCGGATTGCTCCGGAACTGCTGAAGAAATACATCACTCTCGTCAAAACCGGAATTCCGGGTGTTGCGTGGGTTAAACTCGATGGAGACGCGGAATGGCCGGCGTTCCTTCAGATCAAAAAGCTTGCGAAGTGAATGCGGCGGAACCGATTGTCCGTATCCGGAATGTCAGTCTGAGATACGGCAAAACGCTCGCGCTCAACGACGTTTCCGTGGATATTTTCCCCCGCCGGCTGGTCGGCCTGATCGGGCCCGACGGCGTGGGCAAATCCAGTCTGCTCTCCCTCGTTACGGGGGCGCACGCCATGCAGACCGGTTCCATGCACGTTCTGGGCGGAGACATGCGCGACAAGGCGCACCGCAAAGCGGTCTGTCCCCGCATCGCCTACATGCCTCAGGGGCTCGGCAAAAACCTTTACTTTACTCTTACCGTTGAAGAGAACCTTCAGTTCTTTGCGCGTCTGTTCGGACACGACGCGGCGGAACGCAGACGCCGTATCGACCGTCTGACGAAGAGCACCGGGCTTTATCCGTTTCTGAACCGCCGCGCCGGAAATCTTTCGGGCGGAATGAAGCAGAAGCTCGGTCTTTGCTGCGCGCTGATTCATGATCCCGACCTGCTTGTCCTCGACGAGCCGACGACCGGTGTCGATCCGCTGGCGCGCCGCCAGTTCTGGGAACTGATAGCGAACGTCCGCGCGGAACAGCCGGACATGGGCGTCGTTGTCGCAACCGCCTATATGGATGAAGCTCAGCGTTTCGACTGGCTCATCGCGATGGACGAGGGAAAGATTCTCGACACGGGTTCGCCTGCGGAACTGCTCGCGAAGACCGGCTGCTCCACTCTGGATTCCGCATTCATCCGTCTGCTTCCCGAGGAAAAACGCGCGGACCACAAAGACCTTGTCGTCCCGCCGCTTCCCGAGGATGGCAAGAATGACATTGCGATCGAAGCGGACGGGCTGACAAAGAAGTTCGGTTCGTTCACCGCGGTTGACCATGTAAGTTTCCGCATCCGCCGGGGGGAGATTTTCGGTTTCCTCGGTTCGAACGGTTGCGGCAAAACCACGACGATGCGCATGCTGACCGGGCTTCTTCCCGCAACGGAGGGGAAGGCTCTGCTCTTCGGCAAACCGATTGGCGACGACGATATGGCGATCCGGCTTCAGCTCGGTTACATGACGCAGGCGTTTTCCCTTTACAGCGAATTGAGCGTGCGGCAGAACCTTCTGCTTTTCGCCCGGCTCTACCGCATCCCGGAAGGTGAAGTCGGACCGCGTGTGGAGGAAATGCTGAAGCGTTTTCATCTGGAAGAGGTCGCCGATGAATTCCCCGATTCTCTTCCGCTCGGGATCCGTCAGCGTCTCTCGCTCGCGGCGGCGGTCGTGCACCGTCCTCAGCTGCTGATTCTGGATGAACCGACTTCGGGTGTCGACCCTGTCGCCCGCGATGAATTCTGGGAGCTGATCATCGAGCTTTCCCGCCGCGACAGAGTCACCATTTTCATTACGACGCACTTCATGAACGAAGCGGAGCGCTGCGACCGCATTTCGCTGATGCACGCGGGGCGTTCCCTCGCATGCGACACTCCCGCCGAGCTGGTCCGGGAGCGCCATGCCGCCACTTTGGAGGAGGCGTTCATCGGATATCTGACCGACGCCGCACCGGAAACTCCGCAGAGCAAGGAGACGGAGAGCGCGCTGATTTCGCACGAGACAAAGAAGGTTTCCGCATTTTCCCGTTTCTTCAATTCCGTTTTCAGCATCCGCCGCTGGTACAGCTGCTGCTGGCGTGAACAGCTTGAACTCATGCGCGACCCGATCCGTCTGACGCTCGCTCTTTTCGGAGCGATTCTCCTGATGCTTGTCATGGGATACGGAATCAGCATGGATGTGGAGAACCTGACGTTCGCCGTTCTCGACCGTGACCAGACGGAGCTCAGCCGCAATTACACGCTGAACATTTCCGGCTCCCGCTACTTCAAAGAGGAGCCGCCCGTCCGTGATTACAAGGACATGGACTACCGGATGCGGAGCGGGAAGCTGAGTCTGGTGGTTGAGATTCCCCCGCAGTTCGGACGCGACGTGGAGCAGGGCCGTTCTCCGGAAGTCGCCTTCTGGGTCGACGGCGCCATGCCCATGCGCGCGGAAACCATCAACGGCTATATCACCGCCATGCACGGCGAATGGGTCTCGAACTACATCTCCGGCCGCCTCGGACGCGACACTTCATCGGTTGCGACTTTGGAGACGCGCTACCGCTACAATCCGGATGTGAAGAGTCTGCCCGCAATGGTTCCCGCCGTGATACCGCTGCTCCTGATGATGATTCCCGCGATTCTCGCCGCGCTTTCCGTTGTGCGGGAAAAGGAGATGGGGTCGATCATCAACCTTTATGTGACGCCGCTGACCCGGGCGGAGTTCCTGCTGGGAAAACAGCTGCCTTACATTCTGCTTTCGATGTTCAGCGCGGTCCTGCTGCTGATTCTCGCGGTGACATTGTTCGACGTTCCGGTCAAGGGCAGTCTGTGGGTGCTTCTGCTGGCGCTGTTCCTCTACTGCTCCATTTCCACGGCGATGGGACTGCTTGCCTCGTCGGTGACGCGCAGTCAGATCGCAGTGATCTTCCTGACGATGGTTGGAACTCTGATCCCGGCGGTTCAGTTCTGCGGACTTCTGAATCCGGTGCTTACCCTGAACGGAGTCGGACGCTTCATCGGCACGATCTATCCGACGACGTACATGCTGCTGGTCAGCCGCGGCATTTTCAACAAGGCTCTGCACTTCTCCGATCTCCTCATGCCGCTCGCCATAATGGCTCTGATGGTTCCGGTTTTCACCGGACTCGGCATCGCGGTTTTGCGGAAACAGGAAAAAAACTGAGGTTTGAAGCATGCTGAAACAGAAACTGAAAAACATCTGGCAGCTCGGCGTCAAGGAACTGCGCGGACTCTTCCGCGATCCGCTGATGCTGGTTCTGATTCTTTACGTGTTCACTCTCGGAATTTACTCCGCCGCGACGGCGAAGCCGGATTCCATTTCCAATGCTTCGATTGCCGTGGTCGACGAGGACGGCTCCCAGCTTTCGCATCACATCACGGATGCTTTCTTCCCGCCGATGTTCCTGCGCGCAAAACAGATTTCCCGTCCGCAGATCGACCCGCTGATGGACAACGGAACGTATACATTCATCGTCGTGATACCGAACAGCTTCCAGAAGGATGTTCTGGCGGGGCGTTCGCCCGCAATTCAGCTGAACGTCGACGCCACGCGCATGTCGCAGGCGTTCACCGGGAGCGGGTATATCCAGCAGATCATCCAGCGGGAGATTTCCTCGTTCCTGACGCGGAACGGCGGCACAGCCGCCGCACCCGTGCAGATTGTGGAGCGCAACCGCTTCAATCCGAATCTGACGCAGTCGTGGTTCGGGTCGGTGATGGAGCTCATCAACAACATTACGATGCTGGCGATCATTCTGACCGGTTCCGCGCTGATCCGCGAGCGCGAGCACGGAACGCTGGAACACCTTCTGGTGATGCCGGTGACGGCGTTTGAAATCATGGTTTCGAAAATCTGGTCGATGGGACTTGTCGTGCTGCTGGCGTCCGGAATGTCGCTGACGTTCGTGATTCAGGGGCTGCTGAAGGTCCCCGTGGAAGGCTCCGTTCTGCTGTTTCTTGCGGGGACGGCGCTTCATCTGTTCGCCGTGACGAGCATGGGAATTTTTCTCGCGACGATTGCGCAGAACATGCCTCAGCTCGGAATGCTCCTGATTCTGGTTCTGATGCCGATGCAGATGCTCTCCGGCGGCATGACGCCGCGCGAAAGCATGCCGGAAATCGTGCGGACCGTGATGATGATTGCCCCGACCACGCACTTCGTCGAATTCAGCCAGGCGATTCTCTACCGCGGCGCGGGCATGGA
>URNE01000234.1 GCA_900549045.1 uncultured bacterium
CAGGCTCCAGCCATCCCACTCGCGGAATGCGTGATAAGTCCAGTCCCATTTGTATTCCTCGAAAATGGACACCAGCTCATCCAGATAGCTTGCCGCCCCGGGAGCCCAGATTGCAACGGAAAACTCTCCCACCTGGATTCTGGCTCCATACTTCTGCTGGAATTTACGCACAGCCTCCATGGACTTAGCCAGACGGGCACGGTTCCATCCGGCATTCCGGTAATCAAAATGCTTCGCGTAAAACTGCTTGGAATAACTCGTGTCATTGACTCCCTGATGAGTATATTCCCCGGGCACATACATATGAATCGAGTAAATGATGTTGTCAAGCGGCATCGGCGTCATTTCAAAGAAAACCGGACTCGCCATATGGTTGCTTTCAACCATGACGGGAACTTCCGGATCAACGGAGCGGATCGCTTTCGCCGCCTCATACTGCAGATTCCAGAAGCTGCAGGGAACCGCTCCATGCTGAATCGGTTCATTGCAGAGGTCGTAGGCGTAAATCTGCGTATTCCCCTTGAATCTCCGGGCGGTTTCCCGCCAGATCCGGATAAACGCATCGCGGTATCCGGCTTCATGCATCGCACGGAAATGCGAACTGTCGGCTTTGGCGGCCTCGGCGTCCTTGCCATATCGTCCGCCAACCACATAGTGCATATCGACAATGACCTTGATGCCGTATTTCTTCAGCAGGGGCATCAGTTTTTCAAGATGAGTGAGCGCATCATTGAACCATTTTTCATACACCTCTATGTTTTTGACGTCCGGGCATCCGTCGACAATCTGATAACGGAGCAGATTGACATTCCACGAAGCCAGGTCGTGAATATCCTGCTCCTTCAGGTTCTTCCATGCAGGGCTCATCACACCACGGCGGCGGACATCCTGCTTGACGCGGTCCGTATACTTCTGCACAAAGTTTTCCGGAACCTTGACACTGGTTACCGGAGCGACAGGGTACGTTTCATACACCAGATTGCGGAACTGCAGTTTTCCCCATCCCTGCTGGATTCCGAAAACAACATGAACCGACTGCTGGTCTTCCGGAAAACTGCATTCCAGAGAAACCGGCTGCCATTCAGTTTGCGTTCCACGCATGACAGGCGAAACAAAAAAGTTGTAGACGCCCTGCCGGAAATTGCTCGCAAGAATCTTTCCGCCCCAGTAAGGACCGCCCGCATCCGATGCGATATTTTCATAGCGGACCTCCCCGCGGAAACGCACCCCCATTCCGCGCATCTTCTGAACGGGAATGTTCAGAACCGCTCCAAGCGTTGCATTGCCGATCTTAGGAGACGGCGAAATCATCATCGTAAGAACGCCGTCATCGAAGCTCACTTGATACTTGACGCTCCCGGCCGTACGGTTTCCAAGAACAAAATCCTTCGCCGTCAGAGGAATTTCAGCCGCCGACAAAGCTACAACGAACGCACAGAGCGCAAAAAAAACAATCATCAGTCTTTTCATAAAAACCTCTCGGTTTGCGAGGAAGGACCCGGCACGCAAAAAAACGCCCATGTTTGCCCTTCCAAGTTTATCTCGGTTTTCCGGATGATGCCGATTGCATCAATCCTGCGGAAGCGGCGGAGAAGATTTCCTGTTTCCTCCGCCAAAAACGCTTACGGTCTGACCCAGTTATAAAAGAACGGAGTCCTGTTCGGAAGAAATCTTCTGCCCTCCACATGCCCGTCCACAAATGTGAAATTGGAAATTCCGCCATGCAGCCATCCGGGAGAGAGATTGCCGCCATAGACGCCGACTTGATACGGAGCAATATATTCAACCCGGGCGACTGTGCCGCCCCCGAAATAACCGGTATGATATCCCGTCACCCAGTCTTGTTCCCCGAAAAGCACGGCACGCGAATTCATTCTTGTGAGTTTGTTTGATCTGGAATTTCCCGCCACATCCAGCAACCACGGCAAAGTCTTGTCCGCAACACCGATGCTCACATCTTGAGTGCCGGCGACACTGTAATTCGGATGATAGGCTACGATGCTCTCCGCTCCATTCAGTTTGGACGACACAGCCGGGCAAAGCATTACGGTGGATTTCAAGCGGGTGTAATAAACTGCTCCGTATATATCTCCCTCGTCTTTCAACGGGAGATAGCGTCTTAACTTATTCCAGTGTCCGCCTAGCCAGTCCTGCTGGGGCAGCCAGTCTTCATTGTCCGAAGCATAGGTATGAAGCGCAAGTCCGATCTGCTTCATGTTGTTGATACATGTAACCGTTTTCGCCTTCTCACGCGCCTTGTTCAGAGCTGGCAAAAGCATGCCGGCGAGGATGGCGATGATCGCAATTACCACAAGGAGCTCTACAAGGGTAAATTGACGCTTCATTCCAATCCAAACAAAACCTAATTTTTCTCTTTTTCTATTCATCATAACAAATCCCTCCTGTTTTTTATTCTATTTCAAGCATCACCGCATCCAGCGGCGGAACTTCAAGGGCAAGATACACACCGTCGAACGCGGTCTCGCCGGTGCGCGCACGGAGAACACCGCCGACCGGAGACGCGAAGTCTACACGGCAGGGCTCGGGACGGACGCTGTAATTTGCGAGAATCACGGCCCGGCGACCCGCATGTTCCCACGCGGAACTTTCCACGCGGGGACACTCCGCGGGAGCACGGTTCTTCAGATGAATCCGGCGCGTTCCGCAGGTCACGCGCGGCGCCTTCTCCATGCGTCCGGCAATCAGGAACTCCGACGCCGCTCCGCGGCGCCATTCGCTCAGATTCCCGATCAGATCCACCAGAGGCTTCTGCTCCGGCTCCGGAACACTCCACCGCAGCGACCAGTGCCAGTGAATGTGTCCGCCGTCCTTCAGGACAACCGAAAGAAGATTGCCGTTCACAAAATTCCACGCGATTTCCCACTGCAGGAAAAAGGGCGTGCGCCCGACATCCACCCACTGCGTCAGGCAGACGCCGTTTCCTTTGAATCCGGAAACATATTCGTGGAACAGGTACGGATAGAGCGGGACCGGGCTTCCGCCCGCGCCCCACGCAAGGTTGCTGCGCAGGTCATTCAGACGGCATGTGCCGATGTACGGTTCCGCCGCCGCATTTTCGCAGCCGAGAACGGTGTGCCCCGCCGCCTCCTGCGCTTTGCGCAGCAGCTCGCGCATGGCGTCGGTCTGCCACGCTCCGGGAAGCGCGGGGTGCCCGTGCGTCTTCGAATAGCAGAGCGGCGATGCGCATCCCTGATTCTGGTCGAAGTACTGAAGGTAATCCACGCCGCATTCCGCCGCCGCGCGAATCTCATGCCGGACGACAGCCGCGGTGAACGGACGCTCCGGACAGAGATCGTGTCCCAGACGCGTTCCGTGCGCGCCGTTGCAGACTCTGGAATAGAGCTCGCCATGCGGACCCGCACAGACTTCCCGGTCCAGATGTTTCTCTTCGAATTCCGCACGACGGTCGTAAGAGGTGTCAATCATGCTCTTCTGAGTCCAGGCGATGCCGGAACCGTAAAGACCGACGGTATCTCCCGCCGCATGCAGAGCATCGGCGTAGTCGCGGAGTTTCGCTTCCCCGCCATAGGGCGGCCAGATGTACGGGGGCGCCCAGGGGGCGGTTCCTTCCCAGTGCATGATCAGCGCCATCAGCGGATTGCGCCACGCGGCGCGGTAACGCTCCACGACCGGAAGCGCGCTTGTGTAGGGGAAATATTCGTTTTCCGGCATCGCCCCCGTGTCGAGCCCCTTCCCGCGCACCGGATAAATCAGCAGAACCGGAGATTTCGCCAGCCACGAAATCATGCGGTCTTCGAGTTTTCCGGGAAGCGTGCGGTCATGGGATTCCATCCACGCACGGTAAATCTCCGCCGCATCCTCCCAGCCGCCACGAAAACCGGCTGTCACGGTCTCGTATGCAACGGAATCAGCTCCGCCGGTGAAGTGCTGAAGGAGAGTAACCGCGGCGCCGGAATCATCCGGCATGAAGTCAATGGTCTTCGGAAAATGCGCGGCGTCGCGGCAGCCGA
The DNA here is from genome assembly GCA_900549045.1 of uncultured bacterium. Taxonomy (GTDB): domain Bacteria; phylum Verrucomicrobiota; class Lentisphaeria; order Victivallales; family UBA1829; genus UBA1829. The sequence continues at coordinate 3,993 of URNE01000234.1, forward strand.
TGAAGAGTCCGCCGCCCCGTGCCAGATACGCCTCGAACTGCACCGCCGCGGGCCCCGGATAGAAACCGGAAAGTCCCGTCATGGGATACTCTGATTTTTCGCACCGGAAATCCGCGTTCTTTTCCCGGATGCGCAGGTCGTCGATCAGCGTTCCCTCCGCAAACGGAAGCAGATACCGTCCGTCGTGAAAACGGCGGAGACGGATGCGCGGGAAGTCGATCCATTCCACTTTGAAATCACCGGTTCCCGGATGAACCGTGATGTTCCACACGATTTCACCTCCGCGGACTTCCGCCGTCGCATCGACCGTGGTTCCGGGAGAGGGTTCACACGCATCGAAATGCAGTGCATGAACAGCTCCCTCCGTTTTCACGGAAACGGAGGCGAAATCGTCCGTTCCGAGCGGGAGGGCGTTCCCGATGAAATCGCGAAGCTGAATCTCGAAAATGCCGCAAGGTTCCGGCGCGGCGAATTCCGTTCCGCAATAACGCAGGGAAACGACCTCCCCGCGTTCATTGAATTCCGGAACGATTTTTTCTTGTTTTACCATATTCGGCTACTCCTTTTCTGTTTCGCATATATTATAGAACAGAAAAGCGATTCCGACAAGGCACGATTCGCTAAAAGAATGTAA
>URNE01000235.1 GCA_900549045.1 uncultured bacterium
CGGTTGTTTTTTCATTCTGCAAAAATATAATAAAGAATCTAAAAAACAAAAAAGGATTTTCTCTCAAATGAAACTTTGCAAACTGTTTTCCCGCGGTGCGGTTCTGCAGCGCCGCCAGCTTATCCCGGTGTGGGGCGAAACCGCACCGAATTCCATCGTCAAGGCAAGCGTCGCCGGAGTTTCCGCATTCGGCGTCAGCTCCTCTTCCGGAGATTTCATGCTCCGTCTTCCCCCGGTTGAAACGGCGGGAGGACCTCATGTTCTTACGGTCGAAAACATCTCCAACGGAGAAAAAACGGAAATCGAAGACGTCCTGATCGGCGAAGTCTGGCTCGCTTCCGGACAGTCCAACATGGAGTTCCGCATGGGGAACTCTCCGGTTCAGCTGGACGAATTCCGGGAAATGGCAAACGATCCCACCACGCTCCGCATGTTCAATGTCGGCCAATGCGCCTCCAGCGCTCCGCAGAAGGACTGTCTGACGGGGAAGTGGATGTATTCGGACAAACTCAACTCTCCCGATTTTTCCGCGGTCGCGCTCTGGTTCGCGTACAAGCTCCGAGAAAAACTCGGCGTTCCCGTCGGCGTCATCCATTCCTCCTGGGGCGGAACGTTCATCGAATCCTGGATCGGACGCGAAACGCTGATGAACAATCCGGAAGTCGCTCCGCTGATCCGCGGCTACGAACAGCGTCTCGCCACAGACGAGTTCTGGGACAGTGCACTCGAAAACCTGGCGGCCCCGTCGCGCTTCGGAAGCAACGTCAAAGGCGATCCGGGCAACAAGGGCGAAACGCTCGGGTGGGCAAAGCCCGGTTTCGACGACTCCGCCTGGATTGATTTCGACGTTCCCGGCAGCTGGACCGACCGCAAGCTCGCGGGCAACGGCTCGGTCTGGATTCGCAGAGAAATCGAAATTCCCGCCGCATGGGAAGGCAAGGAGCTTGAGCTGCGTCTCGGCGGAGTCGACAAGCACGACGTCACCTATTTCAACGGCGTCAAAGTCGGCGCCAGCGGACAGGGATTCGACGAGGCGTTCTGGAATGTCAGCCGTTTCTACAAAGTCCCCGCGGAACTCGTCAAAGCCGGAAGAGCGGTAATCGCCATCCGCGCATTTTCGTTCATTTTCGACGGCGGATTCGGCGGAAGACCCAGCAGCTATGCACTTGTCCGCATCGATGATCCGGAACAGGCGGTTCCGCTTGCCGGAACCTGGAAATTCTCCGTGGAAGCCGATTTCGGCAAAGTTCTCCTCCCCGAGGTCAGCAACCTCGCACGTCCGAACTACCCGAACACCTGGTCGATTCTCTATGACGGCATGATCCGTCCGCTCGTTCCCTACGCTCTGCGCGGCGCGATCTGGTATCAGGGCGAAAACAACGCGGGAACCCGCAGCGGCGCAATCGCCTACGAACGTCTGATGTGCGAACTCATCTCCGACTGGCGTTTCCGCTGGGGTCAGGGCAATTTCCCGTTCTACATGGTTCAGCTTGCAAACTACAGAACGCCCTATTCCTACAATGCCGATCAGCATTGGCCGACTCTGCGCGAAAGCCAGCGCCACGCCTGCGAAAAAACGCCGAACACCGGAATGGCGGTCATCATCGACTGCGGCGAAGAGCTTGACATTCACCCGAAGGACAAGCGTTCTGTCGGATACCGCCTCGCACGTCTCGCACTCCACAACGACTACGGATTCGAAGACATCGTCCCCGGCGGCCCCCTACCGAAAGAGACGGTCATTGAGACCGGCGCCTTGCGCGTCCGCTTTGAAAATGCGCAGGGGCTGCACTTCAAAGGCGAACCGCGCGGATTCCATCTTGCCGGGGATGAAGGCGAATTCATGCCTGCCGATTCGGTAACGCTGGACGGTGCGGGCGTGGTTCTGCGCTGTGCGAAAATCGCGCGTCCGCTGCATGTCCGCTACAGCTGGTCCGACAACCCGGACGGCAACCTTTACAACGGAGAAGAGCTTCCCGCCACGCCGTTTGAAGCGTAATGCGGAACAGCACACTCTGCTGAAATTTAAAACAGTCCGCGCCCGGACGGGAAAATTTCTCATCCGGGCGCGGATTGTTTTTGCATCGGAGCGGAAAGCTCAGTCCGTTTCCTTCATCCAGAACCCCCAGAGATCGTCGCCGCAGCGGAACGAGCCGAGGAGAAGCATGTCGGACATGTAACGGATGTTCATCTCCGAAACGACCGTCTCCTCCGACGAATCGGGAAAGACGGAGAAATAGTAGTCGACGTTGCGTCCGCCGGAGGCGGAAGCAAGCGGAATGCAGACCGCTCCGCCGAGATCGCAGCATCCGGCGGCGCGCATCGGTGCGCCGGACCTCGTCCGGCACGCCTTTGCAATCACCTCGCCCGCATGACGCGGATCGTATACGATGTCAACGATGTTCAGTTTGACAATTCGCAGATAAGGATTCATTCGCCGCCGCTCATCCGTAAGCAGTGCTGGAGTTGCGCTCCGGAGCTTTCGCCGGATTGGACTTGAAGAACTCAACCGCATCTTCATCGTCGAAGACTTTGCGCGGGGAAAGCTCGACAATGCAGTCGGGCGTGCCGTCGGCCTTGCGCGGAACCTTCACCCCGGCAAGATCCATGCGGCGGGCGTCGCGTGCGCAGAGCATCGCGCGGCAGGACTCGGCGGAGTCGACGCCGGTCGCATTCTTCGTCGGAGCGAAACACTCCTTCCGGTCGGCTTCCAGAATGATTGTGGAGGAAGCGAGCGGAAGCGCATCGAAAATAAAGGATTCCAGTTTGACGGCGTTCGGAGCTTCCGGCTTGACGGGCGTGCCGTCGGCGGTGACGTAAGCGACTTTCTTGTCGGCGCGGTGCCACGGGAGATCAAGTTTTCCGTTTGCGGTCAGGCGCTCGATGAATTCGCGGCTGATGACGTGGATCGCGGGGCTCCCGGCAATGAAGTCAAGCTTGCCGTTCGTGGTGCGCTCGGCAAGTTCCTTCGGCATGTCGCTGTATTCGATGATCTGGAGTTTGCCGCCGGTGACGCAGAAGTTGCCCAGCTTTTCAAACGCGTTCGTCTTGGAGAGCATGATGCTGCTCATTTCCGATTTCTCAAGCGCATGAAGACCGATCATCAGCGGATTTGCGACCGGAACGAGCGGGTTGTCGACCTGGAAATAGGAGATGTATTCCACGCCGAGTTTTTTCATCAGCTCGAGGTTGCCCCACTTGCGGAGCGCAAGGAGCGTGCCGCCGTGACCGTCCGGGGTCAGAGCGATGGAGTCCTTCGCGGACATCAGCACCTTGCCGGAGTAGTCGATTGCGGGCATGAAGCCCTGAGTGAAGAAGTGAACGGAATCCTCCGGCAGACCGAAGAACTCGTGCGACTTGAAGAAATCGCGGGTGGCTTTATCGTTGAGTTCGCTGGTCATGATGAACCAGTGAATGCGGGTTCCATACTTTTCGGAAACGCGGTCGAGGCTCTCCGCGAAATACTGGAAGAGGGTCTTGTGAAGCACCGGAGTGATCGGATAGGTTCCCTTCGGACCGTCGAATCCGAGACGCGTACCCTGTCCGCCGGCGACGGTGAGAGCGGCTGTTTTACCGGCGCGGATGAGTTCCACGCCCTTTTCAAACGCCTTTTTGTAAAGGGCTTCCTGCTCGGCGTCTTTTGGGACGAGAGGGAAGTAGGATGCGGGCGCGAGATCGGCGGGAATCTCGGTGACGGGCTTGTGCATCACATAGTCCTGAATGAGAGTGGAGAGGTGATCCCAGTCGATTGCTTCGATCTGTTTCAGGAGCTTGTCGTGTTCGGCTCCGGAGAGTCTGTTGAGCGCATCGAGGATGTGCGTCTGATTGTTTTTCGTGAGAGTTTCAGCGATATTCATAATCATCTCCTTGTGATTTAATTTTTTCCGGTGCTTCCGAAACCGCCCGTGCCGCGTCCGGTTTCCGAAAGTCCGGCGGCGGGTTCAAGCTGAACGTCGGCGAGTTTTGCGACGACCATCTGCGAGATGCGGTCCCCGCGCTTGATTTCAAACGGTCTGTCGCTGAAATTGAAGAGAATGGAGCCGACTTCTCCTCGGTATCCGGCATCGATTGTTCCGGGGCCGTTGAGGACGCCGATTCCGTGCTTGAGAGCGAGACCGCTGCGGGGTCTGACCTGAGCTTCATATCCGACGGGCAGTTCGATTGTGAGTCCGGTCGGCACGAGAGCGACCTTTCCCGGTTCGAGGGTGAAATCGATGCGGGAGCGCAGATCATAAGCCGCATCATCGAAATGAGCTTTCGCGGGAGTCAGATCGCGGCACCCCTCGAGCATTTTGAATTTGATGGTCACACTCATACGAGCTCCTTGTTTTGAGAATACGGTAATTTAGCACGAAACAGCCGAAAATGCAAGAGGATGAATGCCGCAAACCAAAGGAGAACGCATAACCGCAGACATCTGGATGCGGGGAAAACAGAATTCCAGCTGAACGCGACAACTGCTCTGACAAAATTTGTCACTCCTTTTTTGCAAAATCAAAGGATTGCCTCTTGTTTTTTCTCGATTTTTCGGTATAATTACCTGTAGAAACGGAGCGTAAATGTGAAAAAAGCGAATTAACGGATTCAGCC
>URNE01000236.1 GCA_900549045.1 uncultured bacterium
TATACTGTCTTCTTTTAATAAAATAAAAGCAGAAAAAGGTAAACTTTATGCAGAATCGCTCAAAATACGGTTTGCAATTTGTTCCGGTGGAATTTTCCGGCGGATTTCCGCTGTATGTTCATGATCATTTGCGGCATCCTTCGCGGGAGATCTCTGTGCTGCACCGTCACGATTGCATGGAGCTTGGATTCTGCGTGGAGGGGAAGGGTGTTTTTGCGGTGGAGGGCAAGATTATGGATTTCCGGAGCGGAGACTTCACCGTAATCGGTCCTTCGGAGGCGCATCTTGCGGCCAGTGCGCCCGGAACGACCTCTCACTGGTACTGGTTTTATCTGGATTTTGAGCGTCTGCTGCATCCGGCGTTTCCGGAAACGGATCTGCGTTATCTTCGGTCGTTGCGCGGTGCGGCATTCGGGAATGTCTTCAGGGGAACCGAGCATCCGTGGGGACCTTTGATTCTGAAGCGGCTTTTCTGTGCGGAGACGAAAGAGGAGAAGATTGCGCTGCTTCTTCTGTTTGCCGTGCGTCTCCGGGAAGAGTACGGAACTTTTGCGGAAGAGATTCCGGTGGAGGAGAACTCCGGGTTCGGACGGATCGCGAAAGCGGTGAACTATTTCGGATCGCACTATTCGGAACGGATTACCGTTGCGGATGCGGCGCATTTATGCGGGATGAGCATTGCGAATTTCCGGCGGGTCTTTCAGCGGGAGATGGACGTCGCTCCGCTGGATTATCTGAACCGTCTGCGGATTTGCATGGCGAAAGCGGAACTCCGGACGGGACGCTGGCGGATATTTGAGGTAGCCGCGCGTTGCGGTTTCCCTTCGCTTTCGAGTTTCAACCGACAGTTCCGGAAGCATGAAAATCGCACGCCCCGGGAGGTGATGACGCGGAAAGAATAAAATTTCTTGAATATTTTTTCGATTGAAAAATTGCTTATTTCATTTTTGAGTGTACATTACTTCCACACATGTAATTTTTGAGAAGGAACACTGGATTGGATACGCTGGAAAACATACCGCGGATGGTCTGCATTGTCAGTCTCGGATGCCCGAAAAACTTTGTCGATACGGAAATCGCCGCAGGGTCGCTCCTCTGCCGCGGACTCGGAATCACCGCGGACGAGGATGAAGCGGATATCATGCTCATCAACACTTGCGCGTTTATCGATACCGCCCGAAAGGAATCAGTCGACGTCATCAAGGGCGCGATCCGGTGGAAAAAACGGCGCGAGGGACGCAGAATCGTCGTCGCGGGCTGTCTCGTTCAGTGGAAAAACGCTGCGCAGGTCCGGGAAAAATTCCCTGAAGTCGATCTCTGGACCGGCATTGATTCGGTTGAACGGATGGGTGACATGCTCGCAGATCTGGATAATTCCGCCGCGCCCGCCGTCGCCGCTCAGCCCTGCTATATCTACAACGAAAAGACCTCCCGCGTTCTGCTGACGCCGGGGCATTATGCGTATCTGAAAATTGCGGACGGCTGCGACAACCGCTGCTCTTACTGTTCCATTCCGAACATCCGCGGCTCCCTGCGCAGCCGGTCGACGGAATCCGTGCTAGCCGAGGCGCAGAACCTCATCGACAACGGCACGAAAGAGCTCATCATCATCGCGCAGGATACCACGGCGTTCCGTCGCGACAAGGGCGAAAAGGATGCAGCGGCAAAGCTCATTCAGGGGCTCGACAAACTCAAGGGCGACTACTGGTTCCGTCTGATGTATCTGCACCCCGCCTCTGTGACGGATGCAATCATCGGCGCGATGGCGGATGCGGAACGCATGGTCCGCTGCGTGGAAATGCCGCTTCAGCATATTTCCGACCGCATTCTGCTTTCGATGGGACGCAAAGTCGGCGAAGCAGCGACCCGTGAAGCCGTCCGCAAGGTCCGCGAGCAGGCGCGCTGCGCAATCCGCACGACCTTCATGACCGGTTTCCCGGGAGAGACGAAGGATGATTTCGAGAAGCTTCTGCAGTACGTGGGAGAACAGAAATTCGAGCGTCTCGGAGCGTTCTGGTATTCGCCGGAAGACGGGACGCCGGCCGCGTCGTTCCGCAATCAGGTTCCGCGCAAGCTTGCGATGGAACGTTATGAGCGCATCATGGCGGCGCAGCACGATATTTCGCTTGCGGCGAACAAGGCGCTGATCGGAAAAGAACTGGATGTGATCATAGACTCTGTCGAAGGGCGCGGCAAGGCGCTGGCCCGGAGCGGACTTGATGCGCCGCAGATCGACAATCAGATTGTATTGAAGAAGGTTCCCGCAGGAGTCGAACCGGGAACTTTCGCGAAGGCAGTCGTACGCTCCGCGAAAGCGTATGACATAACCGCGGAGTATTCCGCATCCGAGGAGAAATGACTATGTCGCCGAGCATGAAAAACCTGCCGAACCGAATCACCGTAAGCCGGATCCTGCTGATCTTTGTTTTTGTGGCTCTGGCGAATATCCGCTCGGACAGCATCGGTTTTTTCATCCCGACCGTGAAGCCGGAAGTCGGACAGATCTGCCATGTAATTGCATACATCGTCGCCATCCTCGCCGCATTCACCGACATGCTGGACGGCTATCTCGCCCGCCGCTATCATCTGGAGAGCGACTTCGGGCGTCTGATCGACCCGCTGGCGGATAAGATATTCGTTGTCGGAACGTTCGTCATGATGGCGGAATACAAGCTTATGCCGGGCTGGATCATCATCGTCGTTCTGACCCGCGAATTCATGGTGACGGGGCTCCGGATGCTGGCGACCCACAAGGGGGTTGTGATTTCCGCGGACAAATGGGGGAAACTGAAAACGATACTCCAGATGATCGCCCTGCTGATCGGCGGCGCGGCGTGGATCGGGATTTTCAACATTCATCAGAAAGCGGTCTGGATCGGCTGGTACGTGCTGCTGCTGATCATGACGCTCGTTACAATTCTTTCCGGTCTCGGCTACTTCGTCAAGAATAAACAGCTCTATATGGAAAACACATGACGCGGAATCTGACAGAGGAAAAAACAGACGATTTTCCCCGGACGGATGAGCCGCAGGAGAAAAAGCCGAAGTCGGGCGCCTATCTGGTCGGCGTCACGGAGCTGGGGGAGTCGCCGCTTGAGGCGCGTGAACACCTTGACGAACTCCGCGAACTCGTCCGCACACTCGGATTCGAGATCGTCGGCGAGGCTATGACGACAATCCGCGTTCCGAATGTGAAGTTTTACCTCGGCTCCGGCAAGGCGGAAGAGGTCTGCAATGCCGCGAAACAGGCGAACGCCGAACTGATTGTTTTCGACACGGAGCTCGGCCCCTCTCAGCAGCGCAATCTGGAACGGCTGGCGCGGACCAACGTTGTAGATCGTCAGGAGATCATTCTTGACATTTTCGCCGATCGAGCACAGACCCGCGAAGCCGTGCTTCAGGTGGAACTCGCACGCTGCAAATATTTTCTGCCCCGTCTCACGCGCGCATGGAGTCACCTCTCGCGTCAGCGCGGCGGCGCAAAAGGAACACGCGGCGAAGGTGAAAAACAGATTGAGAACGACCGCCGCATGGTCAAATACCGCATCGGGCAGCTCGAAGAGGAGCTTGCTGCCGTCCGCCGTCAGCGTGACGTCCAGCGCAAAGGACGCGTCCGCCGCGCAATGCCGCTCGCCGCGATTGTCGGCTACACCAATGCGGGAAAATCCTCGCTTCTGAACACGCTCACCGGAGCGGATGCTCTGGTTGAAAACAAACTTTTCGCCACGCTTGATCCGACGACGCGCAAGCTGGTTCTGCCGAACAAGAGCGAACTGCTGCTGACCGACACCGTCGGTTTCGTCCGCAAACTGCCGCATTCGCTGGTCGAGGCGTTCAAATCGACTCTTGAAGAGGCGGTTCTCGCCGATTTTCTTGTGATGGTTCTGGATATTTCGAGTCCGGATGTGGAGTCGCACTGGCAGACCACGCTTTCCGTGCTGACGGAACTCGGCGCGCAGGACAAGCCGATGCTGACGGTTTTCAACAAATGCGACCGCCAGAAGGATGCGCTGTTCCGGACTCATCTGCGCTCGCTCGATCCGAACGGCGTGTTCATTTCCTGCCGCACGGGGGAGGGACTGGATGAGTTGCGGCAGACATTGGTTGCGTATACGAAGAAGCGGACTTTGATTGACGATCTGCTGATTCCGCCGGAGCATCCGGAGATTGTGGCGGCGGTCTATTCCAGGGCCTCGCTTCTGGAAGGGAAATATCAGGATGACGGTTCGTTCCGCTGCACCGTCCGGATCCCGGGCGCGCACAGCGGGCTCTTTGCGCCGTATTCCTGTTCAAAATTCGAAAATAAAGTGGAGGATTGAAATATGAAATTGAAACTGATGGCCGCTCTGGCCTTCCTGATGGCGTTTCCCGCCGCGGATTTTGCCGTTGCGCAGAGAAATGCTTCCGCCCAGGCGTCGACCGATGTCTGGAGCGTCTGGCGCAAGGGCTTTGAAAGCTATGAAAAAGCGGAGGCCGCGCTTAAGAAAAAAGATTACAAGCTCGCTCTGACTCACTACCGCGCTTCACTCGAAGCTTTCCGCTCGGTCAAACGGAGCAATCCGGAGTGGAACAAAAGTGTGATC